>NZ_JBFTPF010000017.1:0-107814 GCF_056398345.1 Paenibacillus sp. 01T442 | reverse complement strand
GTGTAGGATTAAGGAATTACCATACAAAAGCTGACGTGATGATAACCAAAAGAATAAAAAGAACCAAAATAGCTGCTGCGCTTGAACCGTGACCTGCACAACTTCCACCATAACCTACTGCTCCCATGTTTACTCATTCCTCTCTGGTGATTTTTCACTACGGTATAAAATATGTTCGTTTTATAGTCATTGATTGGACGCACGAACCAATTTGTGTGTAGGAATTTCCGCCAACTGAGAATTTCACACAAAAAAACGGTCTTATCGCGAAGTAGATGCGAATACAGACCGTTTTTTTCGTTTTATAAATGAGGGTGACGATTAAGTTGACTGTGCTGGGTGGCAATATCAATATATGGTCAAGTGGATGGTTCCGCACTAGGTTGATACCCATATTTCGTGATTACTTACCTTCTAACCTGTCGTGAAATCTACAACGTCATCCACTTTTTTCTCTTATTTATCGTGTTTTAACAAATTCGATCGATAACGAGCAAAAAAAGCCGGATGTGATTATAGACGGTAACTCCAAAACTGGCTACGATAAACGTAACGACCTCATCGGCATTTGGGAGGAGCACATGCCAATGAAGGCAGCAGCGAAATCAAAATACTTCCATAAGATGATCATCTTCTCGATCTTCCTCATTTCATTCCCCATCGTCCTTATAGAGCAACTTGGATTAAATTGTGCTAATCGTAATTATTCTCAAATCGTATTTTGTGCACTGAGTGTAAACAATTTCAAATGTTTGATATCGCTTTCACTTTGCTAAAAATTTCATAGTTAGCCTGCAAAGCAAGTTGTCCGCGAATGCGTTGGACGATTTCGTGCACCAGGTCAAGGCGCAAAGCGGTAAGCATTTGACAAGCCAGGCGGCGCAATATTTACTGCGTGATGCCAACTATTTGTTATCCCGACCATAAGGTTGAATAGAGTATAGCGTCATTCGGAGCCGGCACAAGGCAGCGTATTGATAATTTTTGGAAAAAAAGCGCTTCCCGTGAAGTGCTTTTTTCTTCGTATTTTTGTGCATACTACGAAAGAAAACTCATTATGAATAGGAGTAACTCAAGTGAACATGGATGAACTCATCGTGGAACAGATCAAGAAACAGGCTGTGCCTTTGAACAGTACAGATGATTTAGATGTATTAATCGAAGCGATTGGCGATAAAAAGTATGTTTTACTTGGTGAGGCCACGCATGGTACTTCCGAATTTTATAAGCTTCGCATGGAGTTGAGCCGTAAATTGATTGAGACGAAGGGATTTTCTTTTATAGCAGTTGAAGGGGATTGGCCTTCCTGCTATGAGGTTAACCGGTATGTCAAGCAGTACAAGGATGCGAAGCCAAACGCCCGTGCTGTTATGGAAGGGTTCAATCGCTGGCCAACATGGATGTGGGCAAATGAAGAAGTTGKGGAATTAATGGATTGGTTAAAAAAGCATAATGAAGACAAATCGATGGCGCAGCGCGTCGGTTTTTATGGACTTGACGTTTATAGTTTATGGGAGTCATTGGAAGAAATCGAACGCTACTTGCACGAAAAAGGCACACCTGAGCAGTTAGCTTTAGCCCGTAAAGCCTTTGAGTGCTTCGATTCCTATGATAAAGAGGGGCAAAACTACGGAGTTTCTGCGGCTTTCTACGGCGAGAGCTGTAAGGACGATGTCGTGAAGTTGCTGAAGGAGCTTCACGTGAAACGAGTGCGGTACGACGAAGACAGCGAAGCCGCCCTTAGTGCAGAAATAAACGCGCTTGTTGCCGTAAATGCGGAGGATTATTACAGCACCATGGTCAAGCATGACGCGGAATCGTGGAACGTCCGCGACCGACACATGGTCGAGGCACTGCGCCGCCTCGCCATCCATCACGGCTCAGACGCCAAAGTTATCGTCTGGGAGCATAACACGCACATTGGCGATGCGCGTGCAACCGATATGCTGAACGACGACATGATCAACGTCGGCCAGCTTGTGCGCGAAGCGCACGGCGAAGCCGATGTGTGTGCCATCGGCTTCGGCACTTACCGCGGCACCGTCATTGCCGCGAAATCTTGGGGCGCGCCGATGGCGACGATGCAAGTGCCCGCTGCACAGCAGGGCAGCTGGGAAGAGCTCATGCATCGCGCTGGCGCATATGATCAGATCCTCCTGCTAAGCAAGGAGGATCCGTTACTCGGGCACGAGGTGCTGGGGCACCGTGCCATCGGTGTCGTGTACCGCCCCACTGCTGAGCGAGGGAACTACGTTCCCTCTGTGATGGCTCGGCGGTACGACGCCTTCGTGCATGTGGACGAAAGCCATGCGCTTCGTCCGTTAACTATAGAAAAAGTGCTTGTGTGAACACAAGCACTTTTTCTTATACACTGGTAACCTTAAGTAGGTGACCGGCGTTTTCATAATTTAGCGTTTCGGCATTGTGCTCTCATCCATGAACAGCAGGTTTCAGTGGCGACCGTCCAGGTCGGCAAATCCTGCGCCGTACATCCAGCCGTCAATTTCACTCGGCTTGCCAAAGATGCTTCCTCCGGCAAACTCTACTTTTTGAATAAAGGTATCTACTTCTTTTCTGCTTTCAGCGCCAATGGAAAATATTACTTCTGAGCTTTGGACTATATCCGGCATGTTTTCTGTAAGGAAGTAGGCATGCTTTTTGACGAATACCTTGCCCAGTACCGGGTACGGATTGCGAAAAAGTGGTTGACGGAGACGAGCATGAAGATTTCGGACATTGCCGAAAAACTTCAATACAATAATTCACAGAACTTTATCCGGTATTTCCGGAAGATGGAGGGTATGACTCCGGGGCAGTATCGCAACTCGGTAGACATTAGCGCAGCGGATCAGTAACTGATCTAGCTGCGTTTTTTTGTCTTTTCGCTTCCCTTACAGAGCTGTCATGGAATATGAAGCAGACGCTCAGGATTGTTGCTTGGGCAGTCACTTAACGGATATAACCGTCTCGACTTTTAGGTTTCTGTGCGAGTGGGCCTGAAATTCATCCCTTCGAGATTTTTATGCTATAATGTACCCGATTAACAGCAGGAGATGATAACTGGATGGTGCTGCGCAAGATATATCGGAATTATTTGCAAAATAATTTGTTTATGAGGCTGCTGCTCCTCTTTTCGATGATTACGGTTCTAACGATTATTTCGTTTTCTTATTTTATGTACTACTCGATGTCTCATGCGGCGATCAATCGAGAGTTGGATATCCAGAAGAAAGCGCTGACGAACGTTAACAATTATTTGGGTGGAAAATATGATTCAGCCCAGTCCATCCTGTTTGGCCTCTATCGGGATAGCTCGCTGGCTTCGGGTGTATCTTTTATGCTCCAGCACCCTTTTCAAGAATATGTCCAGCACGGTTTGGAGCAGTATAATTTAGGCGGCAACAGCATGTGGAGCGATGGGCTGCAATATTTTAAAAATCAGGTGGAAGACAACAAAGATATCCGTAATTTGCTGCTATACAGCGAGGATCAGCAGACGTTATATGTGCTGGGGCAAAATGGGCAGATGAAAATCGTTCCCACCAATCGCGCTCGCTCTTATATCCCGGATGTGATGGCTCTCGAAAGCAAGAGTGTGGAACTGCCAAATATTTGGGTGCGTGAAGCGATCGGTCAATGGGATTCCAACCTTTACGCGATTCGAACGCCAATCACGGACAAGTTAACGCTGAAGACAATTGGCCAGCAGGTCGTTTATTTTAGTACGGATGGGATTTGGAAGATTTTGCAGAACGATAAGGATGAGCTGAAAGGGATGATTCTTGTATTGGCACCGGACGGCGGTGTGCTGTTCGATTCTTCGAATCAATACGTTGGGAAGATCTATCCACATATGGATCAAATCAATGCGTTGTATGAGAATAGTGGTTCCAACCAAGGCGACTATGTGACGAAGCTTACGCAAAGCAAGGGGAATTTCAGCACGGTCAGCATCATCCCCCGCAAAGAGTTGGATGCTTCCTCGAAGAAAATCGGCAGTATGATTTTCCTCATCAGTGCGATATGTATCTTTTTCGCCATCCTGATTCCGTTCCTAGTCGTGATGAGTGTCGCCAAGCGGACCAATCAGATCATCCGATTCACGCGAAAGGTGAAGCAAGGCGATCTTAGTGTACGGATACCCGATGTGCGGGAGGATGAGATCGGGCAAATATCACGGAGCTTTAACGAGATGATTGAGGAATTGAACATCTATATTGATCGGGTGTATAAGGCGAACATTAAGCAAAAACAGACGGAACTTACGGCGCTGCAAGCTAGAGTCAATCCTCATTTCCTCTACAACACGCTGGAAGTGATTCGGATGCGGGCAATCTCGCAAGGCGCACATGACGTTGGGGAAATGATCTACAGCTTATCGGCGCTGTTCCGAAGTTTTGTCCAACAGAAGAAAATCTATACACTCAAACATGAGTTGGAAGCCTGTCGTCTGTATTTGGAACTATTTCAAATTCGATATAAGGATAAATTTACGTATGCCATGGATTGGGATCGACGGCTCGGGTCTGTGCGCGTGATGAAAATGTCGCTGCAACCGATCATTGAGAATTATATTGTGCATGGCTTGCGAAGCGAAAGCTCGGATAATGAGCTTCACATCCGAGTGAAGCAGGTAGAGGCGTTTCTACATGTGCAGATTGAAGACAACGGCAACGGGATTTCACCCCAGCGGCTCAATGAATTGGCGTTATTTCTGCAAGATGAGGAATTGGAAGGGGAGTCTTTTGGGTTGCGAAGCATCAATCAACGGCTTAAACTGCTGTATGGCAGTGAATACGGCTTGAAATTACATAGCCAACCAGGCCAAGGAACGACCATTGATATCTGGTTGCCGATGGACGGTGGAACGGAGGTGGACGATGTTTAGGGTCTTTCTTGCGGACGATGAACCTTTCATTATCGAAGGGTTATATGACATTATTGATTGGGCGGAAGTTGGTTTGGAAATTGTGGGGCATGCCAGCAATGGACAGAAGGCTTTAGACGCTTTGCAGGAAATATCCGTCGATATTTTGGTGACAGACATTTCCATGCCGATTATGAATGGGCTGGATTTGATTCGGCACGCGAGAGTGGTTCACCCGGAATTGAAAGTGATCGTGCTCAGTGGATTCGATGAGTTTGCTTATTTGAAAGAGGGCATGCAGCTAGGGATCGAAAATTACTTGCTCAAGCCCATTAACATCCAAGAACTCAAGTCGTCCCTGCAAAATACCGTTGAGAAGCTGAATACCATGAACGAGACACAGTTGGTTCAGGCATACAGCAAGCAAATTTTGAAGGACAACACGCTGCATCGTTGGTTGACGCAACAGATTGCKCCGCTGGAGTTCTATGAGCGTGCAGAACTTCTAGGCATCAACTTAGCAAGCGCCTATATGGTCGCGGCCGTTCTGCGAATGCCTATTGATGCAGATAAGGGCTTGGAATTTATCACTAGCCGGCTGGATGTCTACGAATGGGTAACCGTTTTCCGCGATCTGGACGGAGATATCTTGCTGCTTGCGTCCATGGATCACATGGAAGAGGGCAAAAAAGAACTGATAGCACTGCTTCATCAGCTTCATACCGCGTTTCAAGACCAATCGGTTCGCATCTCGATAGGGACCGTCGGTCACCTGCCGGATGGCGTCGCGCTAAGCTATGAAGCCGCCAAAAAAGCACAGGAGTATTTCTGGATTTATCCTGAACTGCCAATTATTGATTATCAGGAGCTGGCTATGAATCAAGACAATCCCAAGGTGGATTTCTCGATCATTGATTGGCCGGCCTATGCGAAGCTTATTATTGCCAAAGATATAGAAAATCTGCGTGCATGCATTCATAGCGACTTCAAGCGAATTCAAGCCTTGCCGGGAATTACGCCACACGATTTTCAGAATATCGCCTTTGAGATGGTCATTCATTTCAAGTTGGAAATCAAAGCAATCCGCCATACCGAAGAACTAGAGGTGTATCATCTTGCCTTTGATCAGATTCGCGAGGCGGTCGCGCTGGAAGAACTGGAAGCTGCCATCCTGGAGATTGCCGAGACGACAGTTGGCTTTTTGATTTCGGACGTTCGAAGTCCGATTGTGCAGCAGGTGTTGAAATATGTGCAGCAGTCCTATGCGGAGGAGCTCTCACTCAAAATGCTTGGCGCTCACTACCACATCCATCCTGTTTACTTAGGGCAATTGTTTCAGAAAGAAATCAATGAGACATTCACGGAGTATATGAACCGTTTCCGGGTTGAGAAGGCGAAAGAACTGCTCAAGACAACGCATGCGAAGGTTCATCAGATTGCCAAAGAGGTAGGTTACTCCGAATTGGGTTACTTTTATAAACAATTCAAAAAATATGTCGGTATTTCGCCAACGGATTATCGTGGACTGCTCTAGGGAAACTTAGAAGCAGTCTTTTTTTTGCGAAAATGATTTGATAGCGTTTTTTTCTTTATTTTAGACAGGGTTCATTTAGTTTATCGTCTATTTGTAATTGCTTTCATGCAGTACTGTAAATATAGCCCCTACGGGCGTAGAAAACGAGTATTCACTTGGGAGGACTCAAAAAATGAGAAAAATGAAAAAAAACTTGGTCACTACACTAGGATTAACGTTAGCTRTATCCTTGACGCTTAGCGCTTGTGGCAGCAAAGATGCCGATGATGCGAAAGGGAATGCGGCAGCGAATAAACCCGTTGAATTAATTTGGTATACAATCGGAACGCCACAGAAAGATGTGGAGCGCGTTATGGCTGAAGTCAGCAAGTACACTGCGGAGAAAATCGGTGTTACGGTGAAGATGAATATGACGGATTKGGGTGATTATGCTCAAAAAATGCAAGTAATGACCGCTTCCGGCACACCTATGGATATTATGTTCACGTCTTCATGGGCATTTGATTATGTGCAAAATGCGCGTAAAGGCGCATTCAAGCCAATTGACGAGCTGCTGCAAAAAAATGGACAAGGCATAGTCAAAGCATTGGACCCTGCTTTCCTTAACGGCTCCAAAGTTGATGGACATAATTACGGTGTTCCAGCTAATAAAGAGCTGCCAGCACAAGACGTATGGCGCTTCAACAAAAACCTGGCTGATAAATATAACCTCAGTCTAGATAACGTGAAATCGCTGGAAAGCCTAGAGCCGCTTCTTTCAGTAATTAAAGCCAAAGAGCCGAACACTTACGGATTGGCTGTTGATAAAAACTACATGCCTTATGTGCCATATGACTACATCATTGAGAAAATGCCAATGGCTGTTAGCGTAGACAATAAAGATTTGAAAGTCGTTAACATTCTAGATACACCGGAAATGAAACAAGCATTGAAAACAATGAATAAATATTACAAAGCCGGCTACATTCCAACGGAAGCGTCCACGCTGACATCATTGAATGATGTACAAGTGACGGGCAAGTGGTTCTCCGATAAAGCGACCAATCAACCTTTCGCGGACAACCTTTGGTCAGCAAGCTATGGATACCCCGTTGTATCCAAACCAGCAAGCCCAGCTTTAATTTATAACTGGTCCGTTATGGGCTCCATGCAAGCGATCTCGGCCAACTCCAAATATCCGGAAAAAGCGATGGAATTCCTGAACCTACTCAACACGGATCCTGTACTTCGCAACATGGTCGATTCCGGTATTGAAGGCGAGCACTACAAAAAAGTCGGCAACGACACAATGGAAAACTTACCGGCATCCAAAAACTATGATATGCCTACATTCTCCCTTGGTAATGTGTTGTTGACATACAGAGATGTCAAAGACCCTGAGAACAAATGGGAAGAATTCAAGAAATTTAACGATACAGGCGTACCTGCGCCGCTGCTTGGCTTTAACTTCGATCCTACCAAAGTAATCAACGAAATCGCCGCTGTACAGAACGTGAAAGAAGAGTTCTGGGCAACACTTATGACGGGTACCGTTGATCCAGATAAATACATTCCGCTTGCTAACGAGAAATTCAAAGCAGCCGGACTGGATAAAATTATGGCGGAAGCACAAAGTCAAATTGACGCGTGGAAAGCAGCTAACAAAAAATAGAGGCAAGTTTAAAGATGAGGTGAATGTTCTGCATTCACCTGATCTTTGTCTAAATATCAGCGAAGGGGTGATTGTATGAACAGAATAGGAACTTTTTTCAAGGATGTTAAACAAAGCAGAGTGCTGCTGCTCATGGCATTACCAGCAACACTTTGGTTCCTGTTCTTCTCTTATTTACCGATGGCAGGCATGGTTATTGCTTTCAAGCAGTACCGTTACAGCCGTGATGGTTTTTGGGCAAGTATTGTGGAGAGCAAGTGGGTTGGCTTACAGAACTTCAAATTCCTTTTTAGTACGAACGATGCTTATATCATTACGCGCAACACCTTACTATACAATATTGTGTTTATAATTGCAGGTCTGGTGCTGTCCGTTGGACTCGCCATTGTGTTATCTGAAATTACGAATAAAAAGCTTGCTAAGCTTTATCAAACAGGTATGTTCATGCCCTATTTCTTATCTTGGGTCATCGTTGGCTATTTCGTATTCAGTTTCCTAAGTGTGGATAAAGGAATGCTTAATCATATACTTCCCTGGTTTGGCGTGGATCCGATTCGTTGGTACAACGACAAGACGTATTGGCCGCTTATCATTATTCTCGTTTACCTCTGGAAATCAGTCGGCTACAGCTCTGTTGTGTATTTGGCGGCGATCATGGGAATCGATAAATCGCTTTATGAAGCAGCCATGATTGACGGCGCGAGCAAATGGCAGCAAATCCGCAACATTACCTTCCCGATGTTAAAACCATTAATGACGATTCTGACGCTGCTGGCGATCGGACGAATTTTTTATGCAGACTTTGGCTTGTTCCTGCAAGTGCCTAGAGACTCCGGGACGTTATACTCCGTAACCAATGTTATCGATACGTACGTATACCGCGGCCTTAAATCTACGGGAGAGATCGGGATGAGTACAGCGGCTGGTTTGTATCAGTCCGTGATCGGCTTCATTCTCGTGATGACTTCGAACTATGTCGTTAGAAAATTTGATAAAGACAATGCACTCTTTTAACTGAGGATTGAGGAAAGGAGGAACTGATAATGAATGCTGTCAAAGCGATGAAAAAACAAGACTTTCATAAATTGCCGCCACTTTTGAATGTGTTCGCTCATGTGGCCGCGGGTCTTTTTACCATTGCCTGTGTGTTCCCGTTTCTGTTTGTGACGATTATTTCGTTCACCGATGAGAAATCTCTGAATACGAATGGATATCGCATCATCCCGGAGAAATGGAGCCTGGAAGCTTACCGTTATCTCTTCAAAGCAGGCGATCAATTGCTGATGTCCTATGGGGTCACCATCCTTGTGACGGTCGTAGGTACGCTAGTCAGCTTGATTCTGACCGCTACGTTCGCGTACGCGATTTCCCGAAAAAGCTTTAAATTCCGTAATTTCTTCGGTTTTTTCGCCTTTTTTACGATGCTCTTCAACGGTGGACTTGTGCCGACTTATATTGTCATGACGCAATTGCTCGGGCTCAAGGACTCCCTGTGGGCTTTGGTTCTGCCATTAGCGGGCAACGCCTTCTATATCATGATTATGCGTACTTTCTTTAGTACATCTGTACCGGATGCGATAATTGAATCGGGCAAAATGGATGGAGCCGGCGAATTCGGCATCTTCGTCAAGCTCGTGCTGCCGCTGTCCCTGCCAGGGCTCGCGACGATCGGGTTATTCAGTACCTTGGGGTACTGGAATGATTGGTTCAATGCGCTTCTGTACATCGACACGCCGAGCTTGGTGCCGCTGCAATCGATGCTGATGCGGATTGAGAATAGCATGCAGTTCCTGCTTCAGAACACGAGCAACCCGTCGGTTGGCATTGGCTTGCTGCAATCGCTGCCGCAGGATACGTCGCGGATGGCTATGGTTGTGCTTGCGACTGGACCGATTATATTCGCATATCCGTTCTTCCAGCGTTACTTCATTCAAGGCTTGACGATCGGTGCTGTAAAAGAGTAGTGCCMTAACCAACTTCGTAGATTATAGAAATGTGGAGGATTCACCGTGGAACAATTCAGACTGCCCAAAATTCCGATGCCCAAGCTAGAACTGCCACAAGCCATTCAAGATGTCTTGTTGGAAGCCGAAGAAAAGCTGGCGCATCGTCCTAAACTCCTGCAATTATTTAAAAATTGTTTTCCGAATACATTAGAAACAACAACCAAGTTGATGCCAGATGGCACCACGTTTGTAATCACGGGAGATATTCCGGCGTCCTGGCTGCGTGATTCTGTCGAACAGGTCATGCATTACGTGCCTTTTGCCAAAGAAGATAGGGATCTTCAACGCATCATTAGCGGTTTAATTAAACGTCATATTCAGTATATTCATATTGATCCGTATGCGAATGCGTTTAATGAGTCGGCCAATGATTGGCATTGGAACAAAGCAGACCAAACAGAGATGTCGCCATGGGTATGGGAGCGTAAATTTGAGCTCGATTCCTTGTGTTTCTCGATGCGTCTGGCCTATGCGTATTGGAAGGAAACCGAATTGACGGATATCTTTGATGCTGGCTTTAAAGCAGCGATGGTTAAGATCTATGAGTTGTTCCAAACCGAGCAGCATCATTTTGAAAAGTCGCCTTACCGCTTTACCCGCAATAACGGGATACCAACCGATTCCCTCCGCAATCATGGCTTGGGCATGCCTGTGAATTATACGGGGATGGTGTGGTCAGGCTTCCGTTCCAGTGACGATGCGTGTGACTTTCATTACAACATTCCAGCGAATATGTTCGCGGTAGTCGCCCTTCGCCATATGCAAGAATTCGCGGAATGGGTATTCCGGGACATGGATTTCCTCGCACAACTCAAAGCGCTCGAAGCGGACATTGACCATGGCATTCAATTGTACGGGATTTATCGTCATCCGACATTTGGTCCTATTTATGCGTATGAAACAGACGGCTTCGGCAATTACTGCCTGATGGATGATGCCGGGACGCCGGGTCTTATGTCGATTCCTTACTTGGGCTATGTGACCGCGGACGATCCTATATATCAAAACACAAGACGCTTTGCGCTTAGCAAAGAGAACCCGTTCTATTTTGAAGGCAAGGTGGCTCGAGGCATCGGCAGTCCGCATACGCCGGACGACTACATTTGGCATATGGCTCTGTCCATGCAAGGCATTACGGCATCGACGGCGGAAGAGAAGCTAGAGATGATCGCGATGCTGGAAGCGACAGATGCGGAAACGGGATTCATGCATGAAGGTTTTCATGTCGATGACCCAACCATTTTCACGCGTAAATGGTTTGCATGGTCGAACAGTCTGTTCTCTCAATTGGTTTATCAAGCGATGAAGGATGGTCTTCTATGAGTCGTCCGGTCTTGATATTCCATGAACCCGGATTCCCGAGCAGTTCGTTTAGCGATGTGCAAATCGAGCAATTAACGGCGCAAGGGGCGGTTGTAGTAGGTGCCCATGCACTTGCAGAGGCATTAAGATCAGCAGTTGGCGGATGTTTCGTCAATTTGCATGCGCCGTATTTTCCGAAAGCGGCGTGGCCTGAGATTCTGGCGTTCTTGCAGCGCGGCGGCGGCCTGCTGAGTGTGGGAGGCGCAGCCTTCAAGCGTCCTGTCCGCTGGGAAGATGAGAATTGGCATGTGGAATCTGAGCAGACGGGCTACCACCAGCAGCTGCATATTCATGAAATTCTGCGAGTTGAAGGAACGCCAATCCGTTCCAATATCGCGTTAGAAACGTTACCGCTGCTGCAAGGGCAAGAATCTTTATTCGCGCTTGCGGATACTTGGAATATGGTGCCGCATACGACGCGAGACAGTGATTTGCCTCATCAGATGGGTGCGGCAGGTACGATGAGCACGCAGATTTATCCGCTGCTGAAAAGCATCGGAAAGACAGGCCGCGAAGTAGCGGCTCCTGTCGTCCTATGGGAGAATTCGCGCGGTGCGTTTATCGGTTCGCGTTGGATGTTCGTCAATGTGCCGCTGAGTCCCTCGTTTTGGAGCGAAGGCGGCGCGAAGAAATTGGTCCAATGGGCGAGATTCTGTGCCAGCGGTGTGACCGAGCTGTGGGTTAAGCCGAATTATGCCARCTATGAACCTGGCGAGCACGCGATGCTGACGATTCAGACGCAACGAATCGGGGATAAAGATGCCGCTAAGACGTGGACACTGGATTTTCGAGTCGAGGATGAAAAAGGTACACAAGAAGCTTGGACGCATCGTCTAATCGTTCAAGTCAACAAAGAATTTAATGTGGTGCGCATTCCGGTACCTATGGATATACAGCGTGGCTTGTATCGCGTAACGTGCAAAGCAGTCTCAGAGGACGGCGAGCTCCGCTTGCTTCGTCAAGGATTCTGGGGGCACGATGCTGGGCTCCTCGCAGATGGTCAGCCCATCACTTGCGGACGCGATTATTTCATCAAGGATGGTCGTCCATTACCCGTAGTTGGCATGACGTACATGACGTCGGATGTTGCTCGAAAGTTCTTATTCCTGCCGAATAGCGATGTCTGGGATCAGGATATGGCCCAAATGGCCAAAGCAGGCATTAACTGGATTCGTACGGGCATTTGGACAGCCTACCGCAATATCATGCAGGTGGATGGCCATGCTTCGGAAGAAGTATTGAGAGCCATCGATGCCTTCCTACTGACGGCCAAAAAACATCAACTGCAGGTGACGTTTACCTTCTTCTCCTTCACACCTGAAACTTGGGAAGGGGTTAATCCCTATCTCGATCCGCAAAGTGTGGAAGCTCAAAAGCGGTTTATCCGCTCCATTGTTTCCCGACATCAGGCGACGACCCATGTGGATTGGGACCTGATCAACGAGCCGTCGATGTTCGATCCAGCTCAGATTTTCTCGGATGGACCTCGTTCCAGTCGAGATAAGTATGAGAAAGAAGCTTTCATTGCGTGGCTCAAGCAGCGTCATGAGAGCATCGAACTGCTGCAAGAACGCTGGAATATGACGCCTATGCAGCTTCCGAATTATGAAGCGGCTGTCATTCCGGAGGCGGCTGACATCAATTTCGATGTGCAGGACATGCACCGGGCGAAAAAGGGGACACGCTGGCTGGATTACTGCTTATTCTCGATGGAGATGCACAACCAGTGGGCCAAACAGCTCTATGACACAATCAAAGAAATCGTACCTGGGCATCTCGTTGTGGTAGGCCAGGATGAAGCGCTTGGCGCGCAGCGGCCTTCACCGCTTTTCTACGAAGAAGCGGTAGATTACACAACTGTCCATTCGTGGTGGTTGAACGATAACCTCGTTTGGGATGGCATCTTTGCCAAAACTGCCAATAAACCGAATGTGATTCAAGAGACCGGTATTATGTATGTAGAGACCCCAGATGGACGTGCTAAACGTTCGGAGATCGAGCTGCGCAGCATGTTGGAGCGCAAATATGCTTACGCCTTTGCAACCGGAGGCGCAGGAGCTATTCATTGGATTTGGAACACCAATTTCTATATGGATAACGCGAACGAGTCGCACATCGGAGCGCTTCGTGCCGATGGCACGGAGAAACCGGAAGCGGATGTATCGTATGAATTCGGCCGCTTCATGGCCGAGATCAGAGATTTATTCGAGGAGCGGGAGCTGGAAGATATTGTGGCTGTATTCCCTTATTCGAATGATTTTTCCAATCGGAAACTGGCGTTCGATGCAACGACATCAATGACTCGTGTGCTGTCATACGAGATGAAGCTGCCGTTCCGCGCGGCTTCGGAATATCATTTGGAGGCGCTGGAGCAGCAACCGGCGAAGCTGATTTTACTCCCAAGCGCGCATAATCTGGATGAACAAGCATGGAATAAGCTTATCGATATTGTGAAGCGCACGGGTGCGACATTATTGGCTACAGGTCCAATCAGTCTGGACGCGTATTGGAAGCAAAAGCCGAGGCTCATTGAAGAGCTGGGTGAAGCAGAACTTCACAATGTACGCCGTGAAGAAATGCTTGAGCTGGAAGGCACTTCGCTTCAGGTCTCCTATAGTCGGCGCCGAATTGCTGAAACGTTGAAAGAAGTACGGCGTGGAGGTTTGGGAGCGAAGAAAGGCGCTGCTGGGGATCGTGTTGTCGATCTTCCTTTAGGCAATGGCCGATTGATTTGGAGTCCGCTGCCAGTGGAAGTAAACGACCGGATGGACACGGTAGCGGCACTTTACCGATATGCAGTGAATGCTGCAGGTTGCAACAACAGCAGCGGATTGCAGTGGCTTCAAGGCGATATTGCGGGGATTTACGGAAGGAAGCTGCGTTTCCAGGACGGTTTCTTGTATGTATTTGTCTCCGAATTTGCCTGGGATGTGAATGTTAAAGTTCGGGATACCGATAGTGAGACGACATATGCTTTCACACTGGAGAAAGAGCGTTCCGTGCTCTTTGCCGCAGATAGACAAGGGCAAGTGATTTCCATTTACCGCCCAGATGAAGTCCATATTGAAAGGAGCTAACCCATGAGTACCAAGCGAACGGCTCATATCATTTCCCATACCCATTGGGATCGGGAGTGGTATTTACCTTATGAGAAGCACCATGTGCGTCTAGTTAAACTCGTAGATACGTTATTAGATAAAATGGATCAAGATGCGAATTATCGCAGTTTCTTTCTGGATGGGCAGACGATTATTCTGGAGGATTACTTGCAGGTTAGACCCAAGCAGAAGGATCGCCTAAGCAAATTAATTCGGGATGGGCGTATTCTCATCGGACCTTGGTATATTTTGCAAGATGCCTTCTTGACGAGCGGAGAAGCCAATGTCCGCAATATGCAGATTGGACATCAAGATGTGAAAGCGTATGGCGATGTTTCGAAAATCGGTTATTTTCCCGACACATTCGGCTTAGTCGGGCAGACGCCGCAATTGATGCAGCAGTCCGGTATCACGAATGCCTTATTCGGCAGAGGCGTGAAGCCGACGGGTTTCAATAACACGGTTTCCGACGGTGATTTTGAATCCTCTTTCTCGGAGCTGATCTGGGAGGGGCCAGATGGTTCCCAGGTGCTGGGCATTCTTTTTGCCAACTGGTATTCCAATGGCAATGAGATCCMCGTTGACAAGGAAGAAGCAAAAGCATACTGGGAACGCAAACTTGGAGACGCTGAGAAATATGCTTCCACGGGCGAACTGCTCTTCATGAATGGTTGTGATCATCAGCCTGTTCAGTTGGATCTGCCGGAAGCGATTCAAGCTGCGAGCGAGCTTTTCCCGGATACAGCCTTTGTCCATTCGAATTTTAACGATTATTTGGCGGCGGTTCAGCGCTCAGGGAAGCAGGAACTTTCGACGGTCAAAGGTGAACTTCGCAGCCAGCGGACGGACGGGTGGTCTACGCTCGTCAATACAGCTTCGGCGCGCGTGTATTTGAAACAGATGAATCAGCTCGGACAAGCGATGTTGGAGAAAGTGGCAGAGCCGCTGGCGGCTTTCGCCCATGTCTGTAAAGTCGGGGAGAAGTACCCGCATCATCTGTTCACTTATGCCTGGAAAACCTTAATGCAAAACCATCCGCATGACAGCATCTGCGGCTGCTCCGTGGATGAAGTGCACCGTGAAATGGTCACGCGCTTCGATAAGAGCCGTCATGTTGCTGAAGCCATTATTGATGACAGCAAGCAAGCCATTGCGGACGCGATCGATACGTCTGACTTTACACTGGCGGGTGAAGGTGCACTGCCCGTAGTCGTGTTTAATACGTCGGGTTGGGAACGCACGGGGGTTGTAACTATTGAAATGGATGCTTTACGCCTCTATTTCCGAGATGGCTATACGCTGGAAGAAGCAAGCGCTTTTGCTAAAGCGGTAGATCTCACAGGACGAGTACTCGTGGATGCGTCTTCGCAGCCTCTCCCATGCACAGTCGAGGATCTCGGCTTGCAATTCGGTTACGATTTGCCGGACGACAAGTTCCGTCAGCCGTATATGTGCCGAAAAGTAAGATTGACGTTCGAAGCAGACAAGGTACCAGCACTAGGCTTGAAAACTTACGCTTGGGTGAAGAGGGAAACAGAATTGGCGAATTCCTCGTTGTTCACAGATGAGCGGGTTATGGAAAATGCAGCGATCAAGATTGAAATCGCGGATAACGGTTCATTCACGCTGACGGATAAGAAGAACGKCCGCACGTACCTGGATTTGGGGGTATACGAGAATGTTGGAGATATTGGCAACGAGTACATGTTCCGTCAACCGGATGGCGAAAAGCCGTTGACAACGAGCGGATTGCAAGCTCAAATCCGTGTGCTCCAAGATACGGCCTACCAAGCTTCCGTCGAAATCGTCCATGGTTGGGAAATCCCTGCATCGGGCGACGACATGCTGGACGTTGAACAACGTGATTTGGTTTACTATCCGCATCGCCAAGCACAGCGTTCAACACGCATGATTCCGATGCGGATCCGCACGGTGGTTAGTTTGAGCCGAAGCGGACAAGGGGTAGAGATCGAGTCATCCTTCAACAACCAAGCGAAGGATCATCGTCTGCGGATGTTATTCCCAACCGATCTGACTCCGCAAACGCATCATGTTGATTCGATGTTTGAAGTCGTGCAACGCGATAATACGCCAGCCGCAGAGTGGGAAAACCCAAGTAATACGCAGCATCAACAGGCATTCGTTGATGTCAGAGAAGCGGGGACGGGCTTGGTCGTTGCCAATCTCGGATTAAACGAATACGAAGTTCTACGCGATGGGCGGAATACGATCGCCGTTACGCTTCTACGCGCGGTTGGCGAACTCGGCGATTGGGGCCTATTCCCGACTCCTGAGGCTCAGTGTTTGGGTGAACATACGGTTCGATTGGCGATCTTCCCGCACACTGGTGATGGTGCACAATACGAAGCCTATAGAGCAGCTTACCAGTTCCAAATTCCTTGGACAGTGGCACAAACCGGCATCCATTATGGTCGAATTGCTTCCACATTTGCTCCTTTCCAATGGGAAGGGGAAGGTCTGGCTTTATCCTCGATGAAAATGAATGAAGCATCAGGTGATGTGCTGCTTCGTTGGTATAACATGCGTTCACAGCAAGCGGAGGTTAAGGTCCGTACGCAACTTCCCCAGCAGAATTTCTATAAGAGCACGATCTTGGAAACACAAGGCGAGCGTTTGGCCGTGGAGGCAGACGGCGGCTTGACGTTGCCAGTGGGTTCCTGTGAGATCGTGACGATCGGGATTCAGCGGTAGTCGTTACCAACTTGCAAAGACATGATTAGCTTAGGCTATTCTGGTCGAAATCGTACAAACAGAAAGTCGGAAACGGAGTAGCAAGTGACCAAGCCAAGTCACTATAATTAATATATTCTACTTGTTAAGTTGAGAAGCCAGCAGACTGCTGGCTTCTTTAATTCGTTCATTCAGTCAATAATGATTAGAGAAGAATATRAAAAGGGGGAGCAATTATGACAGGCCGATTTTTTCGAATACCTTTCAATTCCATTCGTTTCAAGCTGATCGTTGGCTTGGTGCTGATCACAGTGCCGTTAAGCTTGCTGCTCATTTATACCAACTACTATGCGATCGGCGTTGTTCGGAGTCAAGTGGCTGATTCCAACAAAAAAATGATGTCTTTGTATATGGGACAAATCGATGAACAATTAAGGTTCGCAGAATCGAATTTAATGGGCCTGACGATCGCCGAAGCTGACTTCACCGGCATTGAGAACAAGGTTTCGGAGAGTGACCGCATCTTCGCTTTAAGCAGATTATCTAAACGAATTACCGAAAATATATTGAATTTCAAATCGGTGGACGGCTTTTTTATTTATTCCTCTCCTAATCAATATTATATGAATGCATTTTCGGAAGTTACGAATTATGCGGAACGAGAATCGGTCAGAAACTTTATTGAGGATGAAACCGGAAAGGCAACGCCCAATTTACCGATCAATCGTTGGTACGTACAGGAAATAGGGGAGAAATATTACTTGCTGCGTACGATCAAGGTGAGCAATACGTATGTGGGTACATGGATATTGATCGACAATTTAATGGTACCGCTAAATCTCATCGGACTTGGAGAAAAAGGGGAGGCCTTATTTACGACGAATGAGGGTGTGCCTTTGGTGAATGCGGAAATTGTTAGAGATAATCGGCTAGATGTAAGTAAAAATATTCAACACTATTATTTAACCGGAGACCATAATCGTTATTTGGTAGTCGGCGAAAAGTCGGCTGTGGGGGATTTCAACCTAATTGCGCTTATACCGGATGAACAAATATTAAAAAATCTTCCTATCCTCCGAAACATTGTCAATTTCATTCTTATCGGAGTTTTCATTCTGTTGCCAGTCTGTTTGCTGCTTCTCCGAAAAACGTTGCTCATTCCGATCAATCGCCTGATTTCAGCGATGAAACGGATAAAGGACGGCAATTTGGACATGCGGATTCCATCGTTCAGGACATCTGATGAGTTTCAGCTTGTTTATGAAACCTTTAATACGATGATGTCACAAATTCAAGAATTACGGATTCATGTCTATGAAGAGCAGATGAACAAACAAAAGGCGGAGCTCCAGCATTTGCAGCTGCAAATCAATCCGCACTTTTATTTGAATTCACTTAATATTATGCACACGCTCGCTCGCGCCAAAAATTATGCGTTGATTGAAGAGATGGCGCTATGCTTAGTTGGCTATTTCCGCTATATGTTCCGAAGCAATCTGACTTTTGTTTCTGTGCAAGAAGAATTACAGCATGTTCGCAATTATTTGCGCATTCAGGAGCTGAGATTTCCTAGTCATTTACAGTGTACGATTCATGTTCCTGACTATTTGCTGCGCACCCCGATCCCGCCGCTCGTCGTCCAAACGTTTGTGGAAAATGCGATCAAGCATGCGGTAACGATGGACGAACCTGTTCTTTTGACAATCGATATGGAACTTGACGATGCGGCTGTAACTCCTACGCTCAAAATAACGATACAAGATACAGGGCCAGGTTTCCCGGAAGAAGTGTTGGTAGGCATTCGCAGCGGAGCCCAGATGACGAATACGCAAGGCGAGCATATCGGAATTTGGAATGTTCAACAAAGGTTGTTACTGCTGTACCAAAGCCGTGCTGACATTTCATTTGCTAATCAAGCTTCTGGAGGTGCTGTCATTGTCATTACGCTGCCATTACAGCCGGATATGGGAAAAGGAGAGCGATTATAATGCAAATGCTCATTGTGGATGATGAAATTCTGTTCGTGGAAGGACTCAAATCAGATTTGCACTGGGAGACATTTGGGGTGGCAACCGTTCACACGGCTTATAATATTAGGCAAGCAAAGGAGATTTTTGAAGCTCATCCCATCGATATCATGCTTTGTGATATTGAAATGCCGCAAGGCAGCGGCCTAGAGCTTTTGACATGGGTACGGGAGCATTATCCGAAAACGGAATCGATCTTCTTAACATGTCATGCCGATTTCAAATTTGCGCAGCAAGCTATTCAGCTTGGCTGCTTCGATTATTTGCTAAAGCCCGTTGCACTTTCACAGTTGGAAGAGGTGATTGTGAAAGCAAAGGCAAAGATCAATAAAGAGAGTGAGCTTCAGCAATACAGTCGTTACGGGCAATTCTGGGTCCAGCATCAGCCGATCCTGATTGAGCGATTTTGGCTCGATATTTTGCATGAAACCATTCCGTCAAATCTAGAAGCTATACGAGAGTCTGCCGCGGAACGCAATATTCCTTTTTCAGAGGAAATGAGGTTTTTACCTGTTCTGATCAGTGTCCAGCGCTTTTATAAAGAGTTGAGTTTGCGCGATGAGAAGATTATGGAGTATGCCATTCAAAATAGCGCTGAGGAAATGATCGTTGAACACAAAGAAAAGGGACAAGTTCTGCTGCTGGGCAGCCGTAATCTGCTAGCGATCGTGTCTTGGGATCAAGAAGCAGAGCCAGAGATGAAGCTATTGAAACAAAAGTGTGAAGCCTTTATCTCATCCTGCAGGCAATTTTTCTATTGCGATATTTCATGTTATATCGGGAATCGGGCGTCTGTACATGAACTGCCGTCCATGGTGCACAAGCTAACTCAGCTCGAGAAAAACAATGTTGCTTATAACAATACGGTGTTCATGCTATCCGGCAAAAAACAATCCTCCAAGCCTGTTACATTGCCCGATCTGCCTGTGTGGTCAGTCATGTTGAAAGAAGGTTCAATGTCAAAAGTATTATCAGAGGTTGAGCGATACTTGGAGAGCCTGATGCAAGCAGGGGAACTAGATGCGAAGGTATTGCATCAGTTTCATCACGATTTTCTGCAAATGTTGTATCACGTCATCATGCTGAAAGGCATTCAGGCACGAGAACTGTTAAGTGATGCTGAATCCATGGAACTTGCACCGCGTGCAACACGCTCCGTAACGGATACGCTTGCATGGATTAAGCACATTATGGAGAGATCCCTTCAATACGTAAACACGGTTGAACAAACGCAATCCGTCGCAGAGCGTGTAAAGAATCATATTGCGATTCACTTGAATGAACAAGAGCTGTCACGCGAAGAAATCGCTAATCATGTCTATTTGAATCCGGATTATTTGGATCGCATCTTCAAGAAAGAAACCGGTATATCCGTTACTGAATATTTGGTTCAGGAGCGAATGGGGATGGCCAAGGAGCTGTTGTCCAAAAGCGGTATGTCGGTCAGCAGCATCGCCGTGCATGTCGGGTACTCGAATCTTGCGCATTTCTCCAAACGATTCAAAAGTGTGACTGGTATGAACCCGAATGATTATCGACAGCTGCATGGTCGGAATGGTACAAGCGGAAAGTCGAAAACGGAGTAGTGACTGTTTTACCGGGTACTTATAATGAAATTGTTCGGATAACAACAAATAAAAGGAGATAACCATGAAGAAAAGAATGAGTTTCTTAAGTTCAGTTATCGCATTGACGGTCGTGATTTCAGGTTGCAGTTCCGATAATGATGCATCAAGCTCCAAGAAACAGGATGAAAAGAAGGCCGAAGCACCAGTTGAGCTCACGGTGGCGATTCCTGTGAAAGGCGCAATTCCGAAAGATATGCAGCTGGTGAATGACGAGATTAACAAAATTGCCAAAGAGAAAATTAATACTACGGTTAAGCTGCTGCCTATCAGTTACAGTGCCTATGTGAATCAAATGAATTTGATGATGACCGGTGGAGAAAAGCTCGATTTGATGGTGGTGTGGGGAGCATTTTACTCCAACTATGTTGCAAAAGGACAAGTACTGGCCCTTGATGATTTGCTTACCAAATATGGAAAAAATGTTTCAGAGTCGCTGGGGCCTGTATTTCTAAATGCACCCAAAGTGAAGGGGAAAATTTACGGCGTTCCGAGCATTCGTGATCTAGCACAAGATTACGGCTTTATCATGAGAAAAGATTTAGTAACCAAATACAACATCGATTTGAGTAATGTGAAAAAATTGGCAGATCTTGAAAGTGTACTAAAGACACTCAAAGAAAACGAGCCGAGCATGGCTCCTATGACGAATAAGGTGAATAGCTCCCTATACGGTACGTTTAGCACGAGAGATTCTTTGGGCGACGATTTAGGGGTGCTTCTGAATAATGGTCAAGGCGAGCTGAAAGTCGTGAACTGGTACGAGACTCCTGAATACGCCGATATGGTGAAGCTCATGAGAAAATGGAATCAAGCGGGATACGCGATTAAAGATGTCGTGACAAACAAAGAAAGTGAAAACACGATTATAAAAGCAGGTAAAGCAGCAGGGAATATCACGCACATGAAACCGGGCTTTGCTGAACAGCAGTCGAAAATAGTCGGAACTGAAATGACCGCGGTCAAACTTGCGCCAGCAGCTGCGAATACAAGTACGGTAAATAGCGTGATGTGGGGCATTTCTCAAGGTTCGAAAAATCCCGAGAAGGCTATGCAGTTCCTTAATCTGATGTACGCTGACAAAGATATTGTTAACTTATTCTCTTGGGGTATCGAAGGCAAGCATTATGTCAAAAAGCAGGATGGTTTTATTGGCTACCCTGCAGGAGTAGATGAGAATAATACAGGTTTCGCTTTGAATCAAGGGTTTATGTTCGGCAATTCGTTCCTTGCCGATGTTTGGGAAGGAAATGACAAGAATGTATGGCAAGAAACGAAGAAGTTCAACGAGAGTGCTACCCGGTCAAAAGCGCTTGGGTTTACGTATGACAACACTTCGGTGAAAACAGAAATTGCCGCGGTTACAAATGTCGTAAATCAGTACCGATTGGGGCTGGAGGACGGTGCCTTCGATCCGGATAAAGAACTGCCTAAGTTCATTTCTGAGTTGAAAGCTGCCGGAATCGACAAAATTATTGCTGAAAAGCAAAAGCAGTTAGATGTTTGGGCCAAAGAAAATAACGTGAAATAAGCGGAATATCAATGAAATTCAGGAGGATATCATGGAAACTGCCTACAAGCAAAGAGCAGAGGAAATAGAGCGCAGAACGAACTTGCGTAATTTAGGTGGATATCGCACGGCAGATGGAAGGACAATCAAGCATAATCTATTGTTCCGCTCCGCAGAGTTGGCGGAAATGAATGAAACGGATATTGCATACCTGCAAGAAAACGGTTTGCGCTATATCTGCGATTTCCGTTCGGAAGGTGAACAAATAGCTAATCCGAACCCAGTTGTCGCGGGTGCAGAAGACATCCGTATTTCCGTACTGGGTGGCGTTGTAAATCCACAGGAAATGTTTGAATTGATTATGAAAATGGACATATCTGAGTTCAAGGGAGATTGGCTGGAAAACGTGTATGTGCAGTTTGTCTCTGATCCAATTGCTAAGGCTGCATATCGTCGATTTTTTGATCTGATACTGCAGGCAGAAGGCAGTCCGCTGCTTTGGCACTGTGCAGCAGGTAAAGACCGAACGGGATTTGCTGGAGCCATCTTGCTTCTTGCACTAGAAGTGCCTATGGAAACCGTTATGGAGGACTTCTTAAGAAGCAACAATAACCGGAAAGAAGCGATTGAGCACGTGCTTAGTTCGATTCAAGAGAAGCTTGGAGATGACAACAAGCTTGCCAAGGTTAGGGAAATGATGGCTGTCAAACAGGAGTACTTGACTACGGCACTAAACGAAATCAAAAAGAACTATGGGACGATGGAATCCTATATGGAAGAAGTGCTCGGCTTGACCTCAGAAGCGCGCGAAAATCTGAAAAGCATTTATTTAGAGTAAAGGTGAGAATGCCAAATAAGTCATATGAGAAGAGGGACGATACATGGTTGATTTGCATGCAAAACCTTTTCATCTAGACGATAATGGGATTGGATGGGTTAAGGACACTTTGGCCGCCATGGATCTTGCCGCCAAGGTAGGACAGCTGTTTTGTCCGATCGGATTCACCGAAGATAAGGAGCATCTAGCGAAGCTGACGCAAAAGATGAGAGTCGGCGGCATGATGTATCGACCTGGTCCCGGGGAGAAAGTTCAGGAAACACATCGCTATTTGCAGGAAACTTCGGAAATTCCGCTTCTTATTGCCGCCAATCTGGAAGCTGGGGGCAACGGCACCGCTGTAGATGGTACTTTTTTCGGCAAGCAACTACAAGTCGCAGCTACGGACAATACGGACATGGCTCGCAGGCTTGGCGTTATTGCTGCTCGAGAAGGCAGCGCAGTAGGTGTAAACTGGGCGTTTGCGCCAGTCGTGGATATCGACGTCAACTTTCGCAATCCAATTACGAATGTAAGAACGTTTGGGTCTGACCCAAAGCGCGTTGCTAGCATGAGCAAAGCTTATACGGCTGCAGTTCAGGGACATGGCGTAGCTGTTTCGATTAAGCATTTCCCAGGCGACGGCGTGGACGAGCGCGATCAGCACTTGTTAACATCGATCAATTCGTTATCGGTCGAAGAGTGGGACGCCACTTTTGGCCATGTGTATCAAGAATGCATTGATGCCGGAGCCATGAGCGTTATGGTTGGCCATATTGCTCATCCTGCTTACAGCAAGCAACTTCGTCCGGAGCTCAAAGATGCGGACATTATGCCGGCGACTTTGGCGCCGGAGCTACTGAACGATCTGCTGCGAGGCAAGCTCGGATTCAATGGACTTATTACGACGGATGCTACGCCTATGGCCGGTTTTATGATAGCGATGAAGCGCGAGACAGCCGTTCCCGCTTCGATCGCTGCAGGTTGTGATATGTTCTTGTTTAATAAGA
The DNA here is from genome assembly GCF_056398345.1 of Paenibacillus sp. 01T442. NCBI lineage: Bacteria > Bacillati > Bacillota > Bacilli > Caryophanales > Paenibacillaceae > Paenibacillus > Paenibacillus sp. 01T442. Next base: position 83,616 of record NZ_JBFTPF010000017.1, on the reverse strand, counting down.
GTATTGAGGAAGATTTCTTCTTTATGATGAAAGGGATCGAGACGGGCATCTTGACCGTTGAGCGGCTGGATGAAGCGGTGACACGTATTCTCGGTGTTAAGGCTTCGCTTGGTCTGCATACAAAGAAGCGGGAGGGGACTCTTGTGCCTGGCGTAGAGGCGCTATCCGTTCTGAAGTGCAATGAGCATATGAGATGGGCCGGGGAATGTGCGGATCAGTCCGTTACACTCGTGAAGGACACGCAGCAATTACTGCCGATCAATCCAGAACGTCACAAGCGCATTCTACTCTTCTCTCTCGGGGGCGAGGAAGGCTTGTTCAAATCAACAAACATAGCGCCTTACTTTATCTCCAAACTAGAAGCGGAAGGCTTCGAGGTCCATATATTTGATACGAAAAGTTTCGATTTAAGGACGATGTTTGCTGGGGTGAAGGCGATGACGGATCAACATGACGTTGCTATTTACTTCTCCAATTTTGAGACTCACAGCAACCAAACGACTGTCCGGGTCAACTGGGCACCTCCTTTTGGCTTAGATATGCCATGGTTCATTCAGGAGCTGCCAACGATGTTTATTTCCGTAGCTAATCCGTACCACCTGCTGGACGTACCGCGTATACCAACGTTTATTAATGCGTATTCAGCCAGCGAGCATGTCGTGGACGCGATTATCGAGAAGCTGCTGGGACGCTCCGCTTTCAAGGGGATCAATCCTGTAGATCCATTCTGCGGCTTTTGGGATACACGTTTATAAGTATGAGGTGCAAGTTGGACTATGAAAAGGGGAATTTCTAACATGTCGATACTTGCCGTCATTTTTGATTTGGACGGTGTGCTTGTGCACACAGATCAGTATCACTACCAAGCATGGAAGCGAATGGCGGACGAAGAAGGCATTGCATTCGATGAATCCGCGGGCAACAGACTGCGTGGCATTAGCCGGATGGACAGCTTGGAAGTTATCCTTGAAAAGAGCAGCAGAACGTATACAAGTGCGGAAAAAGAAGTTTTGGCTGAGAAGAAGAATGGCTACTATCGTGAACTACTGAATCGATTGACTCCCGCGGATGCGGCCCCTGGTTCTCACGAGATCATCGCTGCCTGCAAGCAGCAGGGGACGAAAGTCGCGATCGGATCATCGAGTCGGAATACGCCGATCATTCTAGAAAGGCTTGGCTTTACGCACTTGTTTGAAGCTGTGGCGGATGGTAATGAGATCGTTAACAGTAAACCGGATCCCGAGGTATTTCTACTCGCGGCGAAAAAGCTTGCCATAGATCCCGAATGTTGTCTCGTCGTAGAAGATGCAGAGGCTGGTCTTATCGCTGCTAAGCGTGCTGGAATGAAGTCGGCCGCCATTGGTACTGTGATAAACAGCCCGACTACTGCTGACTACCGGCTTTATCGTTTGGAAGAGCTGACGGCTGTCATTTGGGGTTAAATAAACATAAAAGGAAGGGGCAGACGGCTCCTTCCTTTTTTATATATACAGCGTCTCGATTTTACCTAAGGAGAGATCTCTCATGATGACAAGCATAGACGTTCATATTACTAGCAGGTCGGAATCGTACAAACGGGAAGTCGAAAACGGAGTAGTGGCGGTTCCGCCTAATTCCTATAATGAAAGTGTAAGCAAACAATAGATGCCATGAAGTGGAGGAAGTGAGTAGTATGACACAAGCAATAACGAATAAATCCTCAACGAGTAAAAGGCTGAGTAGGTGGAAAAATTATTATCCACTTTACCTTTTGATGATCCCAGGCGTGCTTTACTTACTCATTAACAATTATGTACCGATGTTCGGTGTTATCATCGCGTTTAAAGATATCAATTATCAGGCAGGTATACTCGGCAGCGATTGGATCGGGTTTGAAAATTTTGAATACTTGTTCAAGACGAAAGATGCCTTCATCATTACACGCAATACAATTCTGTACAATTCGCTTTTTATCATTGTACACACGGTCATAGCTATTTTTGTAGCAATTTTGCTAAATGAAGTGAAGAAGAAATTTTTATCCCGTTTTTATCAAAGTGTCATTCTGCTTCCCTATCTGATTTCGATGGTCATTGTCAGCTATCTCGTCTATTCCATGTTAAGTGTCGAATCAGGCTTGATGAACAAGGCCATTCTTCCGCTGTTCGGAATTGACGGCATTTCTTGGTACTCGGAGGCGAAATACTGGCCGTACATTCTGACACTGGTGCATATTTGGAAAGGTGTCGGATTCTTATGCGTCGTTTATTTAGCTTCCATCATCAGCATCGACTCGGAGTATTACGAGGCTGCGACACTGGATGGCGCTTCAAGATGGTATCAGATTCGCTCCATTACTATTCCTTTGATCATGCCTGTCATTATTATGATGACCATGCTGGCGATTGGGCGCATTTTTTATTCGGATTTCGGCTTGTTCTATCAAGTGCCAATGGACTCGGGCGCGTTGTCCAAAACGACAAATGTCATTGACACCTACGTCTATAGAGGTCTGATGAACCTCGGGGATATCGGGATGTCATCGGCAGCCGGTGTGTACCAATCGCTTGTCGGATTCGTGTTGGTTATCGTATCCAACTATGCGGTGCGCAAATTTAGCAAAGACAATGCCTTATTTTAGAGGGGGAAAAGATTCATGGCACAAGATAGTAAAGCGCTGCAGTGGACTACTCATATTGTTCTAATCGCATTATCCGCTGCAAGCCTTCTGCCTTTTTTACTGCTCATCATGTCCTCCATTTCGAGTGAGACAAGCATTATTCAACATGGATACTCTCTGTTTCCGCAAGAATTTAGTTCCAAGGCGTATGTGTATTTACTGGATCACTGGGAAGAGTTGGGACGCGCGTATGGGATTACCGTGTTCATTACAGTAATAKGTACCATTGCCAGTTTAGCCATCACGTCGATGCTGGCGTATCCGATTTCTCGCCAAGATCTGCCGTGGAAGAAATTTTGGGCTTTCTTCGTTTTCTTTACACTTTTATTTAACGGTGGCCTTGTCCCGACGTACTTGATTTATACACAGGTTCTACATGTGAAAAATACAATTTGGGCTTTGCTTATTCCTGGGCTGCTCATGAACGGATTTAACGTCCTACTCGTCCGCACCTTCTTCATGACGTCCATTCCGCCAGCGCTTATTGAAGCGGCCAAAATCGATGGGGCGGGTGAGATTAAAACGTTCTACAAAATTGTTCTCCCGCTGTCGGTTCCGATCATGGCGACCATCGGTCTGTTCGAGGCCATCCTGTATTGGAACGATTGGTTTAACGGATTAACTTATGTGACTAACCCGAAGCTGTTTAGCATTCAAAATATTTTAAATCGGCTCATTCAAGATGTCCAATTTTTGAGCAGCAACTCCGACATGGGATCGGGCGCTGGGGCGAAGGTCGCAGAGCTTCCGAGCACATCAGTGAAAATGGCGATTGCTGTTGTCGGTGTACTTCCAATTCTGGTGGCGTATCCGTTCTTCCAAAAGTACTTTATCAAAGGAATTACAATTGGTTCTGTGAAATAGTGGGAAATATCAGGAGGGTACGGCTATGAAAGCAGTCATGATGATGTTCGATTCTTTAAATAAGCATATGCTGCCGAGTTACGGCTGCGACTGGATTCACGCTCCCAACTTTCAAAGACTGTCTGAACGGACAATGACGTTCGACAAATGTTACGCGGGCAGCTTGCCCTGTATGCCGTCACGGCGCGAGATTCATACAGGACGTTACAACTTTTTGCATCGAAGCTGGGGGCCGCTTGAGCCATATGACGATTCGATGATCGATTTGCTTCGAAAAAGCGGCGTGTATACGCATCTAACGACCGATCATAATCATTACTTCGAGGCCGGGGGAGCTACGTATCACACCAAGTACAATTCGTGGGAGTTTGCCCGCGGTCAAGAGGGAGATCCATGGAAAGGAAACGTCGAGGACCCGCACATTCCGGAAAGCTTAAGCGGCCCTAAGCAGGGCGATTTATGGAGACAGGATTGGGTGAACCGACCCTATTTAGATAGCGAAGAGAAGATGCCGCTGGCGGTAACGGTCAATCGGGGCATTGAATTCATCGAGAAAAACCGCGATCAAGACCGTTGGTTTTTGCAAATCGAAGCTTTCGACCCGCACGAGCCGTTTTTTACCCAGCAAAAATATAAGGATTTGTATCCGCATGATTATCAAGGCAAGCATTACGACTGGCCGGATTATTCGAAAGTCACGCAGCAGCCGGAAGAAGTTCAGCATATGAAATACGAATATGCGGCGCTTGTCAGCATGTGCGATGCATATTTGGGTAAAGTGTTGGATGCATTCGATCAGTACGATCTTTGGAAAGATACCCTGTTAATAGTGAATACCGATCATGGATTTTTGCTAGGTGAACATCGCTGGTGGGGGAAAAACATCCAACCGCTCTATCAAGAGATCTCGAATCTCCCCCTTTTTATTTGGGATCCCAGATACGCTGTAAAGAGTAAGAGAACGGAAGCTTTAGTTCAAACGATCGATCTACCTCCAACGCTGCTCGAGTTCTTTGAAGTAGACATTCCTGCCGATATGCAAGGCAGCTCTATCCGACCGATAATCGAATCGAATCGGACCATTCGTGAAGCCGCTTTATTTGGCATACATGGCGGTCACATCAATTGCACGGATGGAAGATATGTCTACATGCGGGGACCGAAGGACATAAGCAACGGGCCGCTGTACGAATATACGCTGATGCCGACGCACATGCATACAATGTTCGATCCGAAAGAGTTTACAGGAATGGAACTCGCCGCTCCATTTTCGTTCACGAAAGGCTGTTCCGTGATGAGGCTCCTGGCTGCAAACTTTTTGAACCCGTATCTTTATGGTGATTTGTTATTTGATCTTGAAGCTGATCCGTCACAAGAGATCGTCATTGCAGATCCGGAAGTAGAGGCGACCATGATCGACCATATCGCCAGGCTGATGCGGGAGCATGATGCGCCAGCCGAGCAGTATGAGCGTATCGGCATTCCGAAGGACGGTATCGTGAAGGCTGAGGAACTCGAACGGGAAAAAGAAACCAAGCGGAAGCAAAACGAAGTTGATTTGGGGCTAGAAGAGCGATGGATCGGGAAATCGAAAGAAGCCTTTTTCACCCTGAGCTGCCTGACGCCGAATCCAATGCGATCGATGCTGAAAGCGAAGCTGGCTACGATGGTGCAAAGCAAACCATCGCTGGAAGTGTGTGAAGATGACATTGTCCAGCTTGCGATGAGCTTGTTTGGCAATCACGCGCCGAGGCTTGTCGGTTTTCTGAAAATGCTTTTGGTGTAAGGGATGGCGGAGCGGTTAATAACATATAAAGGAGTTTGTKGGATGAAGGATGAAGGACGAAAACCTAATTTCTTGTGGATTACGTTGGAGGATACGAGCCCAAGAATGGGCTGCTACGGAGATCCTTTGGCGCGTACACCCCATATAGATCGCTTAGCCCAAGAGGGCACTTTGTATCAGAACGCATTTGCCACGGCGGGAGTATGCGCTCCCAGCCGATCCGCGGTCATTACGGGCATGTATCAAACCGCGATAGGCACGCATCATATGCGAACCGCACATACGAATGTGCACACACCAGAGCTGCCGACACCTTATTATGCAGTTCCCCCTGCTCATGTCAAAACGATTCCCGAAATCATGCGTGCCAACGGATATTATTGTACAAACAATGCTAAAACAGATTATCAGTTTGAGGCGCCTTTAACAGCATGGGACGAAAACGGCAAAGAAGCCCACTTCCGCAACCGGGAAGACGGTCAGCCCTTCTTCGCTGTATTTAATTATGACGCTACACATGAGAGCGGCATGTGGCCCGCTGAGTTTATGAGGCAATTTGCACCTAACTATGAGGAGAGACCGCTCACAACCGACCCGGATCAGGTCGTTCTTCCACCCTACTTGCCGAATACACCGAAATCGCGAGCAGCGCTTGCCAAACACTATGACAATCTGGCCAGTGCTGACGAGTTTGTAGGTCGCATTCTTCAACAGCTTGAGGAGGATGGTTTGACGGACAATACGATCGTCATGTTATGGAGCGACCACGGAGAAGGGCTGCCGCGTGCCAAGCGGTGGACGTATGATGCGGGAATCCGCGTGCCGCTTATCGTCAGGTGCCCCGAAAATGTGAAAAATGGACAAGTCAGTGAACAACTAGTCAGCATGATCGACCTGGGACCAACGGTGCTCTCCTTGGCTGGGATACCCGTTCCTCGGCATATTCAAGGCCAGCCGTTCATGGGAGCGCATGCGGAATCGAGAGACTTTGTATTTGCCACGCGTGACCGGTATGACGAAGCTTATGATAAGGTTCGCGCTGTAAGAGATGCACAATTCAAATACATTCGTAATGATTATCCCGATCAGCCTTACCTTCAGTGGATCCCGTTTAGTCATCTTCATCCCATATTCCAAGAGCTGTGGAGATTACAATTGGCAGGCGACTTAGAAGGCGATAAGCAAGTTCTCATGCAAAATAAGCGCCCTCCTGAGGAATTGTATGACTGCGTGAGCGATCCTCATGAACTTCATAATTTGGCGGACGATCCATCTTATCGGGAACTACGGATACGTCTGCGCAAGGAGCTTGACAATTGGTGCGGGAAATACGACGTTTGGGGGGATATACCAGAGACACAAATGGTTGCGACCATGTGGCCCAATGGCATTCAACCACAAACTGCTAAACCGCTCTTTATCCCGATCAATAGCCAGTTGCCGGGTAAGAATGCAGTGAATGAGGGAATCTTCAAAGAACCGACAGCGGTTATGCTTCATTCAGCAACACAAGGTGCTTCCATAGCATATACGACCAATGAAGATGTGAATCCTCGTTGGAAGCTGTACACAGGCCCGATAATCGTAACCGATTGTATAGCGCGTATTCGAGCGATTGCGGTGCGCATTGGCTATAAGGATAGTGAGGAAGCGCAGGCTACCTTTGTTGTTGAATGAGGACGGGTACGGAAGATTACTTTGGCGGCGCTTGAAATATGTATAGATGGCACATCATGGACATGCAGGTTTAGGGCAGCGTGGGATTATCGACGAACTTTAAGATAAGTAGTGAAGAGCACTGCAGATATTGCCTGTATGATGGGCGAGGTCTGCAGTTTTTTCGAACATGGTCAGATTTGAAGATAACGATTGAAGTTTGGGGCGTTGATAAGAAACTAAACTTCAAAAGGAACGCCAGCAAGCATAGAGTTTGCTGGCTTCTTGCCCATAAACGAATATTGACATGTGTTATAACACGTGTTATTTTGTTCTGGAGAAGGTGATTGAATGGCAAAGCGCGTAACGAGTTTTGACGTCGCTAGACGTGCAGGGGTGTCCAGAAGCATTGTGTCAGCGGTTCTTAACAACACGCCCGGTATCGGAGTCGGTGAAGAGAAGCGAAAAGCGGTTCTGGACGCAATTGAGGAGCTGAACTATCGGGTTGATGCGCAGGCAAAGGGAATGAGAACCGGCCGAAGTTACTGTATCGGTGTGCATGGGGATTTAAGCAACCCGATGTTTACTCAAATGCTGCAGGGGCTTCAGGAAGCCTGCAAAGAGAGGGGGTACCACGTCCTTCTGTGTGGTGTGGAAAACCGAACTGAGCTGATCGAGCTGTTCATGCACAAGCGAATTGACGGCATCGTGACCAAAGACACGACGGGCTACGCGGATGAGAGTTGGGAGAAGGAGCTGAACGATCAGCAAGTTCCCTTCATTTCGGTTGAAGGATACCCAGAGAGTTTGAGAACTTCTTCGATCCTCATGGATTATAAGCAAAGTGTGCATGATGCACTGAACGCCATGTGGGCGCTAACTAAACTGCCTCCAGTTTATCTGGGGGTTTATAGAGGGTCTGAGTATAAGCCGAATTGGGGAGACCGTGAACGACTGCAAGGTTATCGGGAGTGGATGAGCCAACACGGCTGCGAGGCTTCTATAGAATTGCGCCAGGAAGAGTCTTGGCAATCTGCACCTAAGGATTGGGAGAAGTGGCTGGAGATGCTGCCTAAGCCTGTTTCTATCCTTTCCAATTGGTCGAGAGGGGCTATATATATATACCGTGCCGCCAAAAAGCTGGGCTTACTCATCGGTGAAGATGTGCATATTATGGCAGCAGATAACACAGAAAGTGTTAATGCTTTCTTGGTTCCCGCATTAAGTGCTGTAGAGGTTCCCTACTCAGATATGGGCCGAGCAGCTGCAAGCCGAATTATCACGTACATCGAGGGGAAGCAAGCGATAGACAGCAAGGAGAAGCAATGGGTACCAGCAAAGCTATCGATGAGGGATAGTGTAATGACAGGTAGGAGCAGGTAGACCTACCCTTTTTTATTATCTTACATAACACGTGTTATAGGGGGAATAGGCATGTTTTGGATCATGGAAAAGCTGGAGGCAAGACTAAAGGAGTTAAGCGGTTACAGGTATCGTGGGGAAAAAACGCTGACACATATTCGCAAGCAGGTGGATCATGAGGGAATAGTGGGAGCCTACCCTTCATGCGAGGGAAAGTGGGAAGAAGTGAGCCTAGGAGATCGTTGGACCGGACGTGATTACTACGTTTGGCTATCGATCGATGTTGAGATTCCTTCCGCGTGGGAAGGACGTAATGTGCTCGGCCGATTTAATTTCGGTCAGACTGGAGGAGGCAACAACAGCGGTTTTGAGTCCTTGCTATTTGTGAACGGCAAGCCCTATCAAGGTGTGGATTCCAATCACGAGGAAGTGTTCTTCACTCCCGATTTGATTGGAACGAAGGTAAGCCTTCAATTCCGGCTTTGGTCCGGCTTGAATGGCTATGCTCCTGAAGCTCCTATAGAACATACACTGCGCCTAGCGCGTATAGGTTGGTTGGATGAAGGAGCTGATGATCTTTTCTTTACTGCTCGGGCAGCTTTAGATACGGTGAAGGGACTAAAAGAGAATTTGCCGGACTATCACGATTTATCGAAGGCGCTAGATCGTGCCTTTCTGCGGATTGATTGGTCCTATCCGGGCTCTGAGGATTTCTACACCTCAATCTCAGAAGCAAGAGATACATTGCAAAGTGAACTTGCGCAGTTAACGAATCGGCACCCCGTAACAGTGCAATGCATAGGTCACACGCATATTGACGTAGCTTGGCTATGGCGCCTAAAGCATACACGTGAAAAGGCTGCTAGATCGTTCTCGACTGTACTCCGTCTGATGGAGCAATATCCGGAATATGTTTTTTTGCAAACCCAGCCGCAGCTTTATGACTATATAAAAACGGACTATCCAGAAATTTACGAACAAATCCGAATGAGGGTGAAAGAAGGACGCTGGGAGGCCGGAGGCGCGATGTGGCTTGAGGCCGATTGCAACCTAACGTCGGGCGAATCCCTCGTCAGGCAGATGATGTACGGGATGCGTTTCTTCAAAGAAGAATTCGGTGTTGATTGCAAATATTTGTGGCTTCCAGATGTGTTCGGTTATAGCTGGGCGCTGCCACAAATTTTGCGGAAATTTGGGATCGATATGTTCATGACGACCAAAATCAGCTGGAACCAATACAATCGGATGCCCCATGACACCTTCCAATGGAGAGGAATTGATGGCAGCGAGGTACTCACTCATTTCATTACAACACCTGACCCAGGTGGTAGTGAGGGTGCCTTCTTCTATACATACAATGGAAAGGTGACGCCTCATTCTATACAAGGGATTTGGGAAGCTTATCGTAATAAGGAACTTAATCAATCGTTACTGCTTTCCTACGGTTATGGGGATGGTGGAGGCGGCGTGAACCGCGAAATGCTCGAAATGCGACGTAGACTTGAGAACATGCCGGGTGTGCCGAAGGTGACGACAGGGCGGGCGGATGCTTATTTTGAACAATTAAAAGAGACGGTCAATCAGACAGATCAATATGTGCACACATGGGATGGGGAGCTTTACTTGGAGCTGCATCGCGGGACTTACACGAGCCAAGCATACAATAAGCGGGCGAATCGCAAGCTGGAGCTTCTATACCGGGAGACAGAATGGTTAAGTGCTTTGAACAGCGTGCTTCGTTCCGATTGGACCGAATATGGACAATCAGATCTTGCCGAAGGTTGGAAAATTATTTTGCGCAATCAGTTTCATGATATTATTCCAGGATCTTCCATTCGTGAGGTGTATGAAGATTGCAGGCTGGAATATGCGGAAGCATTCGAGCTTGGTCATCGCGTGTGGCATCGTGCAGCAGAAGCCATGGCTGATCCAAAGAGAGAGCTTGACGGTATCAAGAGCTACTTGGTATTCAACAGCGCCATTTGGGATCGTGATGGGGTTGTATCTCTGTCAAGCGATTCATTGCACGCGACGGGATCATGGACTGACCATGAAGGCGTGAAGCTCGACGCAACCCATTCGGGTGATCAGTGGTTGATCCCTGTTAGACAAATTCCGTCTATGGGTTACTCTACCATTTACTATTCGACTAGCCCTGATGCTCTTCAAGATGATCATAAAGATGTTTTCGAACATGGTGATGACTGGATGTCTACTCCTTTTTACAAGCTTGAGTGGAATTCCGCCGGTCATCTCACACGGATTTATGACAAGCGTGAGAACCGTGAAGTGCTCGCTGAAGGCGAAGCCGGCAATGTGTTTCAAGTGTTCGAAGATAAGCCGAAGGGGCGTCATGAAGCTTGGGATATTGATTTGTTTTATCAGCAAAAAATGCGCGTGATCGGAGATCTCCAATCGGTTCGTCTAGTGGAAAGTGGACCGTTTCGCGCGATCCTTCGTTTTGAGTGGCTTTATGGGAGATCGACGATTACACAACAGATGATCGTATATGCCGACAGCCGAAGAATCGACTTCGATACGAAAGTAGATTGGCAGGAGCGTCGTCAATTGCTTAAAGTGGCCTTCCCGGTGAAGGTGCGCAGTACGGAAGCCACCTTTGACATTCAATTTGGTAACGTAAAGCGGCCAACGCATTGGAATACGAGCTGGGATTATGCGCGTTATGAGACAGTTGGCCAACAGTGGGCTGATTTGTCAGAACGTGGTTATGGAGTCAGTTTGCTTAATGATTGCAAATATGGCTATGACATTAAAGACCATGTTATGCGCTTAACGCTTATTAAATCGGCGATGGTTCCAGACCCGACGGCAGATTTAGGTGAACATTTGTTCACCTATGCCTTATTTCCGCATCGAGGAGATTGGCTTGAAGGCGGCACCGCCCAGGCTGCTTGGGATTTAAATAATCCGCTTCGCATCACACCAGGAACTGCTCATACTAGGGAGGCTTTGTCCCTGTTCAAAGCTAAGGGTGGACATGTGCTGGTGGACGCTGTGAAGAAGGCAGAGGACCAAGATGTACTGATCCTGCGTCTTCATGAATATTCAGGTGCGCGCAATGAGATTATTCTGGAAAGCGCAATGAAGATCATTTCTTGGCAAGAATGCGACCTGATGGAGCGGCCTCTAGAGGAGCCTAACTATGGGGAAGCGCTTCGTTTTGAAATTAAACCGTACGAAATTAAAACATTTATTATTGTAATTACCAAATAATCGTTATGCTAATCCTTTGATGAGTATATGTGAGATAAACCCTTAAAACCGAGGGATCGAATAGTAGCCTGTAATAGTGAATACTTACATATGTCAAAGAGCTTCTACACGGCAGAACAATCTGCCTGTAGAAGCTCTTTCTTTTCTCCAGAATCCCCTTACAAAGGATAACAAATGATCGTGTTATACATTGTTTTCTCATCTGCGATGTTCTCATAAACATGGGGCTGATCGGCGGAAAAGTGAATGGCGTCTCCGGCCTTCAACTCGTAGGTTTCATCCTGAATACGGAGTCGAAGCTCACCACTGATCATCAAAATGTATTCTTCAACGCCATCATAGTGAGCTTCCGAGGCATGGGTACAGCCGACTTCAATTTCAACGGTGTAGATTTCAAATTGTTTTTTCTGCTCAAAGGGAACGATGGGAAATGCCCGATATTTCCCATCCTCCTCTAGAAAAGGTTCAATTTCATCGAGGTGGATATGGGTCACCTTGGGGACATTGTCCTCGATGAGCGAAGTAAAGGAGATATGAAGTCCATTTACGATTTTCCACAATATCGAAATCGTTGGATTGGAATCACCGCGCTCGATCTGACCGAGCATCGCCTTGCTGACGCCTGTTAATTCTGCGACCTGATCCAGACTGAGTGATCTTGCTTTGCGTATATTTTGAAGGTTTTTCCCGATCTTCTTATGAATTTGCTCCTGATCCATTGATTTCTCCTCTTCCTACAAGTACCTCAAGTATAAACCCAATTTAGCATAGCTGCGAAATATTTTCAAACAGATATGTACAATATACCATCCGTATGTATAATATATTGTATATGCAAGATAACGCACAAAAAGTCATTATAGTAAACTTTATTCTATTAAAATAAGGGGGGCATACAACATGAGAGAGACGATGATCGGACTTGTAAAAGAGGTTCGTGGACCTGGTGCGGTTTTACGTGAAGTTCCGATACCACGCTGTGGGCCTGACGAAGTGCTGGTTAAAGTAAAAGCTACCTCGATTTGCGGGACAGATGTCCATATCTATAAATGGGATGATTGGGCGGAAAGCGCAGTCGTAACACCGAATGTATTCGGTCATGAATTCGCTGGCGTGGTCGAAGAGATAGGATGCCAAGTGACCAATGTGAAGGTCGGAGATCATGTGTCAGCAGAAGGCCATATCGTATGCGGTGTATGTAAGGCTTGCCGAACCGGCAACGCCCATGTCTGCCCGAATACGGTTAGCTTCGGGATTACAGCGCCAGGCTGTTTTACGGAATATGCGGTCGTTAAGGCATCGAATGTCATTCACAATAGGCCGGATATGCCGTTCGAGCTGGCCTGTTTGCAAGACCCGCTGGGTAATGCGGTGCAGACCGTATTGTCGGGAGAAATCGTGGGGAAGTCGGTCGTCGTCATCGGTACTGGGCCCATCGGGTTGATGGCGGTTGCCGTTGCCAAAGCGAGCGGCGCTGGTGTCGTGATCGCTGTTGACATTAATCCGTATCGCTTGTCACTTGCGAAGCAGATGGGCGCTGACTATACCATCAATAGCCGAGAGGAATCTATGGTAGCAGCTATTCGAGCCTATACCGATGGTGAAGGCGCTGAAGTCGTTCTAGAAATGTCAGGATTTCCCGATGCGATTCGTGGAGGTTTTGAGGCAGCGGCTTCTGCCGCACGAGTATCCTTACTCGGCATTCCTACACAAGAAGTGCCGCTTGATTTATCACGCCATATTATTTTCAAAGGCTTACGTATTGATGGGATTACCGGTCGGCGTATGTACCAGACTTGGTATCAGTTGAAAGGTTTGCTAGATCAGAAACGAATCGATTTGAAACCGCTTATTACTCACACATTCTCACTGCAAGATTATGAGAAAGCCTTTGAATTGATGATATCAGGGCAATGCGGTAAAATCGTTTTTTTACATGACACGGAAGTTAAATTACCCTCAATGAAGGAGTGTGCGATTCATGGCTAATTGGAACACATTGGAGAAAGAACTGGAGCAATTGCAAAAGGAGGGCCGTTACCGTCCACTGACCGTATGGGAGAGTGGTTCTGGTGCATGGATGACATTGAAGGGGCGTTCGGTACTGCAAATGTCCTCTAACAATTATTTAGGGCTTACCGATCATCCTGGCATGAAGGAAGCGGCTATTCGTGCGGTTGAGAAATATGGCGTTGGCAGCGGATCGGTACGAACAATCACGGGGACGCTTGATATCCATGATCAACTGGAACAAGAGCTTGCCAAATTTAAGGGAACCGAAGCGGCGCTTGTATTTCAATCCGGCTTTACGGCGAACCAAGGTGTTCTAGCTTCGCTGCTTGGACCTGATGATGTCGTAATCAGTGATGAGTTAAATCACGCCAGCATTATTGACGGGATTCGGTTAACGAAAGCGCAGCGGAAAGTATTTGCACATAAAGACATGGATCAATTGGAAGCAGCGTTAAAAGAGAGTGCTGGATTTCAGAAACGTATTGTTGTGACGGACGGCGTTTTTAGCATGGATGGAGATATCGCCCCGCTGCCAACTATTGTGGCACTTGCTGAGAAGTATGATGCCTTTGTCTATGTAGACGATGCCCATGCGAGCGGTGTACTTGGTAAGAACGGTAAGGGATCGACGGATCATTTCGGTTTACACGGTCGCGTGCACATTCAGATCGGCACCCTTTCGAAGGCGGTTGGAGCCGTTGGGGGTTACGTGGCTTGTGAGCAAGTTGTCAAAGACTACCTAATCCATAAAGCGCGTCCTTTCTTGTTCAGTACATCTCAAACACCGGCGGTTGCGGCTACTTGTCTCTCGGCCATTCAAGTATTGCAACAAAGCAGCGATCTCATCGCGAGACTTTGGGAGAACGCTGCCTATTTCCGCTCAAAGGTGCAAGCACTTGGCTTCGACACAGGAGCAAGCGAGACGCCAATTATTCCTGTTATCGTGGGGAATCCAGCAGAGACGATGCAGTTTTCTGATTTGCTCCTGCAAGAAGGTGTCTATGCCCAAGGGATCGTCTATCCGACGGTAGCTATGGACAAAGGGCGTGTGCGTTTTATTGTCACGGCTCAGCATACACGGGAAGATCTTGATTTTGCGCTGCATGCGCTGCATAAAGCGGGGAAACAGCTCAATCTTTCCATGAATTAAGCTGTGGAGACCTTTTTGAAGCAAAAAGTGGACAATTGAACAAATTAGTTTAGTCTTTTACATTAATAACTTTGAAAGAAAGCGCCTTATTTTAATAAAAGGATCGTTGAGCGTGAGAAGGGGAATGCTCGACATTTGGGAAGGTTAGCTTGAAAGGAAGGGCTGGATGTAAGGAACGGTTATATGAAAAAAGGAGCAGTCTCTGACTGGTCGGAATGGAGTGACATTCGGAAGTTTCGAATTGAGTGTTCCGTTTCTCGTTCCTACTGTCGATCAGTTGATAAGCAAATGAGATTTTAAGTAAACAAAAATGGGTATAGGGCCTTACGAGAAATCGTAAGGCTATTTGAGTTCTCAAGCTAATTGAAAATGCTTAGTTTAAACGAAGCGCACTTCTCTCAAAATGTTCTTCCAGGCTTCAGTTGGGTAATCGTATTCATCAATCACGCGGCGAAGAAATATCATTAAAATATTCTCCACGCTTCAGGGCATCGACAAATCGCTGGAGCCATTCGTAATAGGTATGCCCATGCCGAAGTTTATATAGATCTTGAAGAGCGAAATTACGCTCCTCGTCTGTAATATGTTMGTCAAGAATCAATTCAGTCAACTTAGGAAGAGCTTTACTTATTGCTTCTGTCATTACATTGATTTCGCGCTGGAGCTTTAGCGTGAAAAAGTTTTGAAAAGCAAGAAAAAAATCGACCTCAGCAGCATACAATTCTTTTCGCTCCTGTTTTTCCTCTAGTTTTTTGACCATTTGGGATTCTACCAATGATCTAACCGCATAGCTCATATTACTTTTACTCATATTCATTCGAATCTTCATCTCATCGAGAGTCATCGGCCGATCTTCAAAGAACATAATCCCATACAATTGACCAGATGAATGAGTTGCTCCGTACAAATCCATCGTTTCTGCGATAGCATCAATGATGTCTTGTCTGATACGTCCCCTTTGTTCTGCTGCGTGATTTTCTTCTATTTGTGACATTAGAATGCTCACTTCCCTATTCTTGATCGACTAATAGATTCAATAGATTTTGTTTGAATTACAACTATTATAGCAAAAAAACACTTGAGACAGTCGAGAAAAATGAAGGGGGGCTTTTACATAATCTTAATGATGAGTTTACGTTCAGTTGACACAATGAAGAAATTACTAGTGTACAATAATTATTGTACGAAATAGATAAACGGAATAAAAAAGGTTATAAAATCTTAATAATTCAAAAATAATTGAATGTAACGAGATTTTCTTTTCTGCTTAATTAGTTTCGTATCGTCCATCACAATCGAAATAGAATCGAATCAAAACTATGAAATTAGGAAAAGGGGATTTAACGATGAAAACGAAATGGAAATCACTTACGTCAATGTTACTTATTACAGGTTTATTAGCAGGCTGTGGTACTGCGAAGCCGGAAAACGCAGCTAGTAGCGGCCAGCCGAGTCCAACAGCAGCCGCAAACAAACCAGCGGAAATCACCGTTTATTCCGCAATGGAAGAAGAACAAATTAAGACCTATCTTACTTCTTTTAAGTCTCAGTATCCTACGATTAAGGTAAACATTGTTCGTGATTCGACAGGGATCATGACAGCTAAGCTAATTGCAGAAAAGGAAAATCCTCAAGCTGACCTCATCTGGGGATTGGCCGCCACAAGTTTACTAGTTATGGATGATCAAAAAATCTTGGAGCCTTATGCGCCTAAAGGTGTCGATCAAGTGCTCCCTGAATTTAAAGATAAATCGAGCGTTCCCAAATGGGTCGGTATTGATATCTGGGAGACTGCCATCATTGTAAACAAGGTGGAGATGGAAAAACGTCACTTGGCTATTCCCCAATCGTACGAGGATTTAGCTAAGCCGGAATACAAAGGGTTAATTGCTATGCCGAATCCCGCATCTTCAGGTACAGGATACTTGACGGTTAATGCACTTATTCAATTGTACGGTAAGGATAAAGCTTGGACTTTTATGGATAAATTGCACGATAATATGATGATTTATACCCATTCTGGATCCAAACCGGCGAAAATGGCAGCTTCAGGAGAAGTTCCGATTGGTATCTCATATGGATACAGCGGCATTTTGGAGAAGAAAAAAGGGTCCCCGATTGAAGTTATTTTCCCTAAAGAAGGATCAGGTTGGGATATGGAAGCCAATGCATTAGTGAAAAAGAAAGATATTAAGCCGGAAGCGAAGTTGTTCTTGGATTGGGCGATCAGCGCTGAGCCTATGAAGGAATACAATAAAAATTACGCTATCTTAAGCATTAAACAAGAAGGAAACCAAATTCCTGAAGGCTACAGTAAAGATCCGGTATCCCAATTGACCAAATTGGATTTGTATCAAGCCGCTAGAGACCGTGAAGCTGTACTGGCAGATTGGGCAAAGAAATATGATTCCAAATCAGAGCCAAAGAAGTAGAAAGTGGATTACTGTGGGATGCCGATGTTGGCATCCTTCCCATTTTCAGGGATTTATGTAGGGGAATTCGGTAAAAAGGAGCATTAGATATGAAGCCAGGGTATTTATCGCTTCGCAACCTTTCTAAGCACTTTGGGAAGCAAACTGCGTTGCAGGAAATAAATTTAGATATTCATCAACATGAGTTCATCTGTCTGTTAGGGCCAAGCGGATGCGGAAAAACAACGTTGTTGCGCATTCTTGCGGGTCTGGAAAAAGCAGATGGGGGCAATTTGACCATCGAGGGAAGAGATATCACTTCTGTACCAGCTGGAAAACGGAACTTCGGCATGATGTTTCAATCGTATGCGCTATTTCCTAACCTAACGGTTTCCGAGAATATTGCGTACGGACTTCGCAATCGTTTAACCAAGTCCCAAATCATTGATCGCGTGGACGAGCTTCTAGGATTAGTGGAATTAAAGGAACAGCGCCATAAAGTACCCTCACAATTATCGGGGGGCCAACAGCAACGTGTAGCTCTTGCGCGAGCGCTCGCATTTTCACCAGATTGTTTGTTGCTAGATGAGCCATTATCAGCACTTGATGCAAAGGTGCGGGTCAAGTTGCGACGTGAAATTTGCCGATTGCATCAACAATATGGGATGACGACAATTATGGTGACGCACGATCAGGAGGAAGCCTTAACGATGGCTGATCGCATTGTCGTTATGAATCAATCGCGAATCGTTCAAATCGGCAGCCCAAATGACGTATATGAACGTCCGAATAGTCCCTTTATTGCCGATTTCATTGGAGCCGTCAGCTTTATCGAAACGAATAACGGAAAGCAAGATAACCCAATACTGGCAATTCGTCCAGAGCATGTTCAATTGGTTCGGGAAGGTCATGAGAAAGGCAGACAGGGGATCGTACGGGAAATCGAATATCGAGGGACACATTATCGCTTGGTTCTAGAATTAGTGGATCATCAGGATTCTCCGCTTAGGCAGTTTCTTACTGTTGATCAGCAGGCGCAAGCTATGAAGACTTTTAACATCAAACTAGGTCAGAAGGTTACTTTTAACTTGCTGCCTGAACACGTCATCCGATTTGATACGGAATCCGATATTGCGGTTGGGTGAGGAGGTGAATGGTATGGATACGTGGTTAAAAAGAGTACGTCCGAATGCAAACGAATGGAGTCAAAATAGTATCATTTTTATAATGATTATCGCCTTATTCTTTACGATCCTAATGCCGCTTGGCGAACTCTTAATCAAAGCAGTTAGTAATCAAGATGGGAATTTTGTTGGACTTGCTAATTTTTCCAAATATTTTTCTACACCGACACTTGTATCTTCATTATGGAATTCTATAAAAGTTTCATTCATTACGACTATAGTCGCTGTGACACTCGGATTCGGATTTGCCTATGCGCTTGAGAGAAGCGGAATCCGAGGGAAATGGTTTTTTCGTTCCGTAGCGTTACTTCCACTTTTTGCACCTTCGATGCTGCACGGATTAGCATTAATCTATTTGTTTGGCAATCAAGGCCTTATTTCAACTGGGTTCTTTGGTTTGCTGCCTGAATTTCGAATCCAACTTTACGGGCCGATCGGGATTGTTTTATCTGAAATTTTATATACTTTTCCACAGGCATTTCTGATGTTATCGGTAGCTTTTGCAAGTTCGGATTATCGCTTATATGAAGCAGCAGAGACGCTTGGTGCGTCGAAATGGCGTACGTTTTGGACGGTGACTGTACCAGGTACCAAGTTTGCGCTCATTAGCACGGTATTTGTTTGTTTTGTCCTGACGTTCACTGACTTTGGAGCACCTAAGGTTGTAGGCGGACAGTACAATGTTCTTGCAACCGATTTGTTCAAGCAAGTGATTGGTCAACAGAATATGCAAATGGGTGCTGCCGTCGGTGTGCTGCTGCTAATACCAGCGGTGATCTCGTTTGCTATTGACCGAATTTCCCAGCGAAAACAGAGCGGATGGCTAAGCGCCAAATCAATGCCTTATCGAATTGAAGCCAATAAACTGCGCGATGTCCTATTATTCCTACTTTGTTCAATTGTATCTGCTGTCATTCTAAGTATTATTCTTGTGGCGCTCTATGGATCAATCGTGAAAGTATGGCCATACAACTTACAGCTATCTTTGTCCCATTACGATGGATTTCTTGACGGGGCAGGACCGTTTGTGAATAGTTTGATCATTTCGGCTGGTGTTGCTCTGATTGGCAGTGTAGTGACATTCCTATTTGCCTATCTCATTGAAAAATCTCGCGGTTATGTCGTATTGCGAAATAGTGCATATTTTCTGTCCATGCTGCCACTTGCCTTGCCGGGATTAGTGCTAGGTCTCATCTATGTATTTTTCTTTAATAACCCGAACCAGCCCCTAAATGGGTTATATGGGACCATATGGATCATGATTATATGTAATATTGTACATTTTTATTCGGTTTCATTCTTAACGATGACCTCAGCGCTTAAAAAGCTGGATAGCGAGTTCGAAGCAGCCTCAGAAACGATGAATGTACCTTGGTACAAGACACTTGTCAGAGTCACGCTGCCGATGTCATTGCCGTGCATTGTGGAGATTGGAATGTATTATTTTATCAACAGTATGGTGACGGTGTCGGCAATTATCTTTTTGTATGCGCCAGACCTGAAACCGGCTGCCGTGGCAATTGTTAACATGGAGGACTCAGGTGATATCGCTCAGGCGGCAGCCATGTCGCTGTTAATTATTTTGGCAAACCTGATTATGCGAACAATAGTCATGTTATCGTCTGGGAGAATGCGTCGGAGAACGGAAGCATTATTGGTTAAGAAAGATAGTTAGTATTCACCTATATGAGGATCTCGGGAGCGATTGGAATGCCAAAATTGATGGTTAACAAGAAAAGTTATTCGGTAGAGGGTGTGTTATTTGATAAAGATGGCACAATACTCGAATTTATAAGTCTTTGGGGATATTGGAGCGAATCGTTGTACCGGAATTATGCAAGTAAAGTATTGTCTGTTGCAACGGACGGAGTCATCGATCCCATCTCAGATTTGTGGGGGACGGTTTATGATCATGCTGGGCATATGATTGATTATAGTAGAAACGGGCCACTGGCCATGGGATCGATTGGCGATTTGCTTGCTATATTAGCATGGCAAGGCTATCGGCTAGGACTTCCCTGGAGTGAATCCATGCGGTTAGCAAGGGAAAGTAAGCGACTGGCAGATGCAGAAATGGAACAGATTCGGCCCGTGATTCCGATGCCAGGAGTTATAGACTTTCTGAAGCAATGCCATGATCACAAAGTGCCMATAGGCATTGTAACGGCTGATGAGACAGCGGAAGCGGAAAAACATTTGCAGTGGTTGGGCATTCGCCAGTTTTTTAAAGTTATTGTCGGGAACGATCTGGTGGAACAAGGTAAGCCTTATCCAGAAATGGTCTATAAGGCCTGCAAAGAGCTTGGATTAGCACCAAACCAAGTGGCCGTGATAGGGGATACCAACAGCGATATGCAGATGGGGAAATCCGCAGGGGTTGCAGTCACTATAGGGTTAATGAGAAAGGATGAGCCACAATCTAACGAATGCTGGCTAAAAGATGCAAATGTGACAGTCTCATCGTACGCGGAACTTCATTTGGAGGAATCCGCAAATGAAGGGTGAGAGCGGATTGGGATGGGTACTTTTAATACTTGCCATCCTCTTTGAATTATCGGGAACGACGTCCATGAAGCTATCCGAAGGTTTCACCCGATTTTGGCCGTCTATTTTGATGTTTATTTTATATGGCTGCAGCTTTACCTTGCTCAATTTTGCTCTTACTTACATTCAAGTTGGCGTTGCTTATGCGATTTGGTCAGGTGTCGGTATTGTTCTAATTACACTTGTGGGACTTGTGCTGTTCAAGGAATCATTTAATATGACCCAATTAGCTTGGATATTACTCATCGTTGTCGGTGTCATCGGTTTGAAGTTAAGTAGTAAAGTTCATTGATAGGGATGAAAGATTTGTAGGGGGTGGTGCTTAAGGATCGAAATGGCCTTCTTTCTCATATCAGACTGTTTCCTTTTGAGCAAACTCTTAAAAACTTAACGTATGGAGGTTTTCTATAGTGAAAAGAATTATATCCTTAACCCTCGCATTATCGATGATATTCGCTATGTTTTCGGTCACGGCGGTACAGGCAGATAGTGATGTATTAAGTGACGATTCCCTTATTGCATCGATGAAATTTGATAATAATTTAAAGGACGATGTTAATCCAGAGCATTCGTTGATAGCGAATGGAAACTATAGTTTTGTAGACGGTATATTACCTGGGACCAAAGCGCTGCACTTAGATAGTGGAAATGGCAATTATGTTCGTATGCCAGATAGTTTGAATTATGGTGAAGAGAGCTTTACCGTATCCTTCTGGTATAAGGGTGACACGAACAATAAACAGGTCATTGTATCCAACAAGGATTTTAGTAACGGCTCTAACGCAGGCTGGGCGATTTACACATCACCCAATTCGGTCAACATGAATTTGGGATTCCCGACCGCCAAAGTAAAGAACATTTCCTTTGGGCGCAATACGTTTGTAGCATCCGATTGGCGTTATGTGACCTATGTTGTAGATAGGGATAAAATGCTATCGTCGCTTTATATTGATGCTTACAAAATGGCTGAAACTTCGCTTAGGCACGGATCTTTAGATACGTCAAACCCCTTGCATATAGGTAGCGATGGATTGGGCAATCTCGGCGGGAATTCATTCGATATTGCTGATTTAATGATTAGGAAAGGCGTAATTAGCAGTGATGCAGTTCAAGCGAGCTATAATAGCTACGCTGGTAATAAAGTTGATATGGACGCACTGAACACTGCGATATCAGAAGCAGACGCACTCCTAGCAGGAGGACTCGGCAACGGTTTCAGCCAAATCGATTTCGATTATTTGAAAAAGGTTAGAAATTATGCCAATACGGTTTCAACAACGCAAAAAGTAAAATTTTATACACAGGAAACCATCAATTATTACGATCGTGAACTAAACAATGCCATATTCATCTATCAAAAAAGCAATAAAACTTTAACGCCTCCCGGTTTAAATGTAACGGTGAACAGTGACACGGAAATCAGTGGTAATCCCGCAGCAATTGCGCGCGTGGAAGAAGATTTCAGAAAAGCCATGGGCGTATTCCMTCAGGCTGATGTCATGTTGATTCCTGGCGACGTTACCGGCGGTAACCAAGCCAGTGAATATGTGTGGATGGGTGAGCTTACCAAAGTACACCAAAAACTTAAAACAGAAGGTATATTTAACAAAACTGAATTATTAATGGTAAGAGGCAACCATGATATGGGCGGCGCCGAGAACTTAATCCCGATCGGTTCGGCAGGCGCGTGGAACGAAACTACGCAATCTTACGATAACAATTTCTTTAACAATGCTTATCGTGTGAAGGTAAAAGGTTATAACATTGTAGGTTTTGACGCCAATTATAACAATCAAAATACGGTGGGCAAAACCCAAAATTTCCTCAACACAATTACAAATGAAGCGGATTATGATCCAACAAAACCGATATTTGTCATGTCTCACTATCCGATAAGCGGTACCGTGTGGTCTGAAAGATGGAGCAGTGCTGGAAGCAATGCTGTAGGTAAATATATTGCCGACAATAATTTGTCGCAGGTCGTTTATTTTTCAGGCCATACACAATACGACCCGACCGACGAACGCTCACTCTATCAAGGTGCGGCTACATATCTCGATTCCGGTGCGTCATCATATTCCAGTTATATTGATCCCGGCCCATACGGCGGTTATCTAGAAGGCGCTTATATTAATTATCATACCACGCCTCGCATCGTGAATTTCTTGGAGGTTTACGGTCCGAAAATTATTATCAAACAGTATAACTTAAGTACAAATGAATTTGTAGGCATCCCTTTTGTAGTAAACGCTGGTAGTGGCAGAAATGCCTTTACGTATAGCAAGAACGATATTAGAGAACTCATACCTCCGCAGTTTGATGAGGGAATTAAGGTTGACTCCATTAAGAGCAACGAAATTAATTTTACAATGAAGCAAGCCAATGATAATGTTCGCGTTCTCGAATATAATGTTGAGCTTCTTAACAAGCTCACTGGTGATGTGGACAAGTCGTTCAACAGCCTTTCGCTGCCGCTAGACCAGCCATTCGATGTATACAGACAATATCAGATGACAGGCTTATTACCGAAAACGCCGTATTTACTCAGGGTGTTTGCAGCGGACTCCATGTATAACCGTTCATCACAGGATATTGATATTATCACGAAGGGTGTTACTTTAACCAGAGTCACCGTGCCTGCAACGATATCTGCGGCCATCGGAACGGACAAGACAGCGGCAGCACTTAAATTGCCCGGAGTAATTGCGCTTGAAACCGATGGAGGAAATGTGGATGCAAATGTAACGTGGGATATAAGCGGCATTAGCTATGATCCGGCGATGAAAACGGTACAGACCTTCTCGGTGCCAGGTACGATAACCCTGCCGAACGGAGTCGATAACCCAAACAACGTCCMATTGATAACAAGCATTAATGTAACCGTCAATAGACTTCCTCAGTCTCAGATGACTGCAAAGGCGACAAGCGAGGAAACGATAGGTGAGAATAATTCAGCAGCGATGGCGATTGACGGAAATCCACAAACGTTTTGGCATACCAAGTGGGATAAGTCTGATGTACTTCCACAATCGATCATTTTAGATCTCGGAGGAACTTATAGCATTAATAAGTTAGCGTATTTGCCGCGATCAGCAGCCCTTAATGGGATTATTACGACTTATAATCTCTATACAAGTACGGATGGCGTGACCTTTACGAGGGTTGCAAATGGAGATTGGGCTAAGGACAATGCTGAGAAAGCAGTGACTTTTGATCCAACGGATGCCTCATTTATCAAGCTCGAAGCAACAGCAGGTGCTAATGGATGGGCATCGGCTGCGGAGATTAACGTATTTCTGGAACCAGCACCAGCACCTTCGGAAAAGCCGAACACGGTGATTACTGCACCGAAACAGGTGAGCGCTAATAAGAGGTTCGATCTGACGATGGGACTAAACGGCGTTACCCAAAACGTATACCAATCGGTGAATGCGCAAGATTTGACGGTTCACTATGATCCGATGATTTTACAGCTCGAGTCGATTTCATCTCTGAAGGAAGGATTCCAAGTCATCGCTCAAAAGGAGACAGCGCCAGGCCAAATCCGGATTATGGCTGCAAGCATGGGGGCGAACGTCCCGGCACAGGGCGATTTGCTTGCATTCAAATTTACAGCCAAAGCTGCAACGCAAGCTTCTACGAAGACGAACGTATCATTCGATCATGTTGTAATTGCAAACGAAAAAGGGAAAGAGCTGGAGGTTTCTAGTGCTTCCTATGAGATAACTGTGTCCGTTGAACCAACGCCAGAGCCAACACCAGAACCAACGCCAACACCAACACCAGAACCAAAACCTGAACCAAAACCTGAACCAAAACCAGAGCCAAAGCCTGAACCAACACCAGAACCATTGCCGACAGATCCTGTATTCGACGGCAAGATTGTTCAAGTAGAAAAATTAATTGAATCCATCAAATCGAAAGTGGAGGAAGCCAAGAACGCTATCGAAGAGCTTGTCCTGGCTGACATGAAAGGACATTGGGCCGAAGTGACCGTAGATACGTTCGTTAAATTGGGAATTATCGATGGATATGCAGATGGAACGTTTCATCCGAACGACAAAATCACACGTGCTGAGTTTGCAACGATCATCTCTCGCCTATTCGATGCCATCGGCAGCAATAATCAGGTGGTTGAACTGAACGACATTAACAGTCATTGGGCGAAAGACGCAATTAATCAGCTTGCAAGCGCAGGAGTAATTGCCGGATACGAAGACGGAACCTTCAAGCCGGAAAAAACAATAAGCCGCGAAGAAATGGTCATCATTCTGTCTCGAATTGTGGATTTAAGTAAAGTGGACAAAGATGCATCGAAAGCAAACTTTACGGATATAGCAAATGCAAGCCCTTATGCGGCTAATCTAATCAAAGATGCTGCGGCAGCAGGGATTGTCAGCGGCCAAGGCAATGGCGTATTCGATCCGCAAGGTGGTTCTACACGTGCGGAGGCACTTACAATCGTTCTGAATGCACTGAACCTTCATCCTCAATTGAAAGCACTTTTGGAAGGAATAAGATAAATTATGGTAGAAATGGAGATTGCCAAATGAACAACAAACGAAATCGAAACATGTTGCGTCTAGTCGTTTTTCTTGCTTCAATCATGATATTGATTTTCAATGTGTCCGCCGCATCTTTCAATCCTATCGCTGAAGCAGCTGCCAGCAAGACGTTAACAATGGACAATCTCAAGTACCTCAAGACCCAAGCCATCACGCTATCCTATTCAGGTGCTGGTGCAAGTGGGTCGGACTGGGTCGGCATTTACAAAACCGGAGATACGCCTCCAGGTGCCGGTGTATCCTTGAGATGGGCTTATTTAAAATCGGGAGATGGGAAAGTTAGTCTCAGCAATGGGCTAGCCCCAGGCACCTATGATGCGCTTTTCATGCTCAATGACGGGTATGAAATTGTGGATCGCAAGACTTTCGCGGTCGTTGATCGAGTTGCTGTTGACGGGGTGACACTTGATCAACAGAACGTCGTCATGACTGAAGGTGAAACTAAAACATTAACAGCTACGGTTACGCCGGCTAATGCGAACGATCCCAAAGTTTCGTGGATAAGCAGCGACCCTGCTATTGTATCTGTAACCTCAACAGGCGGCAGCACTTCGATGGTCGGCAATAGTCCTGGGAATGTGACAGTAACGGCAGTAACTTATGATGGAAATTTTACGGCTTTCGCCAATGTAACAGTAGACCCAGGAGTGACATTACAGAGCGTTATAGCTAGCGCTCAGGTCAAGTTCAATGCAGCAGTGGAGGGCGACGGGGACGGTCAGTTTGTGACTGGCTCCAAAGCACAATTACAGTCAGCTATTGAAGCAGCTAAGGCGATAGCAAACGATTCGAATGCTACGAAGGAGCAAAAAGATAGTGCGAAAGCAGTATTGCTTGCGGCTATTCAAGAGTTTGACAAGATGAGCATTAACGCTGATGTCAATCGAGATGGAAAACGCTCTGTTGGAGACTTGGCTATTCTTTCTGGTGTATACGGCAAACAACAAGGTCAAGAGGGCTGGAACGAAAGAGCAGATGTGAATCATAACGGTACGGTTGATATGGCAGACTTTGTAATTGTCTCCAATGCGAGTATGCAATAGAATTTACCATCAGATATGGATTACTGGCTTTGTTACCGGCGGTAACAGAGCCAGTGAATTTTTGTTCAACTACTTGGTCCATTTTATGAAAAGAGGTTCAGCAGCTATGAACTTAAGAATTTTCCTCTCCTTGTTCATCATCGTATTATTTTTCGGAAATGCCACAACATCTTTTGCACATTCTGAAAGCATGGGTTACTCGGCGATATACGTTAAAGGGAATGAAATTAACTATGAGCTATTTCTTGATCAACGAGACCTGTTTGTGAAATTTGATACCAACAAGGATAATAATTTGGAGAATGAGGAGCTGACTTCGCAAAAGGAAGGAATCGAATCGTTATTACAGAAAGATCTTCAAATAGATGTGGATTCGGAACCCTTGAAGATGGAATTACTTTCGATGAACTTGGCAACTAAAGGATCCACAAAAGGCGTAGTTTTTCAAGTAAGGTTAACCAACGATGAAGTGATCGAACAATTTAGTATTCATTACAATCTGGGGTTTGAAGATGCGGCATTTCATAAGAGTATGCTCTCGGTCCATTCAGGGGAATTTTTCTATCAGGATATTCTTGATATCAATAGAAAAGAGATTCAAATAACTTTTCCCCAGTCCGAGATGGATTCCTCTGCTCAACCTGAGATGGGCTCTACGCTGTGGAAATACTTTGTACTTGGTATCGAACACATTTTGACCGGATATGATCATTTGATTTTTTTGTTATCATTAGTTTTAATCGCGTCCCGATTCAAGGATGCTTTGACCATAGTCACTGCTTTTACAATCGCCCACAGCATTACACTATTCTTGGTGGCCTCGGGCCGCATTCATGTCATTTCGTCTTGGGTTGAAGCGTTGATTGCAGTGACGATCTGTTACGTGGCCGTGGAAAATATGTTTGTTCTTAAGGCGAAATGGCGGTGGGTACTGACAGCCATATTTGGCCTGATTCACGGTATGGGCTTCGCCGGGGCTTTGGCTGAAACAGGACTTCCGAAAGGCAATCTGATTGGCACGCTCCTGACGTTTAATTTAGGAGTAGAAACTGGCCAATTGATGGTTTTATGCCTTCTACTGCCCCTCTTGATTTGGCTGCGAAGGTTTCCATGGTATCGTAAAATGATGATTTCAACGTCTTGCCTTATTTTTGTAATCGCATTATATTGGTTGATTCAAAGATTGTAAACCATACCCACTTTTCAGGGCATTCGCACTGAATAGCGGGTATTTTTATTTGTCTCAGACCATTACGGGCGAAATAAGATGACGCAGGAATACTGCGTCTTTTTGTATTTCTTTAATATGATACATTATATGGTGTATTACCCCTTATTTCATTTTATAATACGTTTTATATGATGATTTAAATTATATATTGTGTCATTAATAATATGGTGTTATATTTATGACATACTAAATAATGAATTGTGATAAGGGCTTAAGAATATGGCGTGTATCGAAAACAATAAGGAGGATAACAAATGAAGACTCAGAAAMAAGTGCTGCTGTTCCAAGAGGGAGACGCTTCAATGAAAACGTTACTAGGAGGCAAAGGGGCCAATTTAGCAGAGATGACTCGTGCTGCCCTTCCGGTCCCTCCGGGATTTACAATTACGACAGAAGCTTGTTTAACTTTTTTTAAGGTGGGAAATCGGATCTCCGATGGGTTGCTTGAACAGATTTCAGCAGCGCTCCAAGAGCTTGAGAAACAAAAAGGACAATTGTTCGGGGATGCTACAAATCCCCTATTGGTTTCTGTACGTTCGGGTTCTGTAAGTTCGATGCCAGGTATGATGGATACCATTTTGAATCTTGGACTTAATGATCTCACCGTACAAGGGTTGGCGGCTCTTACAAGTAATGAAACATTTGCATACGATTGTTACCGTCGCTTGATGCAGATGTTTGGGAACGTGGTTCTGGGCATTGAATCCTACCACTTCGAACAGCTATTGCATCGCTTGAAAGAGAAAGAAGGCGCAGAGCATGATCAAGATATTTCGGCCGTCGGTTGGAAGCTGCTCCTTGAGGATTATAAGAAGTGTATTTTGGCCAAAACGGGCTGTGCTTTCCCGCAGGATGTACATGAACAATTGAAAATGGCGATAGAGGCTGTGTTTAAGTCATGGAATAACCCACGGGCTCAAATTTACCGTAAAATAAATCGGATTCCAGATGATCAAGGAACAGCAGTCAACATTCAAAGTATGGTTTTTGGTAATAGGGGAGGGAATTGTGGCACAGGTGTTGTTTTTACTAGAAATCCATCTACAGGTGAGAATACATTTTTCGGTGAATACCTCATTAATGCGCAGGGCGAAGATGTTGTAGCAGGTATAAGGACGCCGCTTGCGATAGCTGCTTTGAAGGAAGAGATGCCAGAGATTTACGAGCAATTGTTTGCGGCTTCCAAGCAGCTTGAGAGGCATTACAAAGATATGCAGGATATTGAATTTACGGTTGAAAATAATAAGCTTTACTTGCTGCAAACACGTAATGGGAAGAGAAATGCCCAAGCAGCTCTGAAAATTGCGGTCGATTTGGTCCACGAAGGGTTATTGTCAAAGCAGGAAGCAATTGGACGTATAGAAGTGTCTCATCTTGATCAGCTCTTGCACAGAGGAATTG
This sequence comes from Paenibacillus sp. 01T442, assembly GCF_056398345.1. NCBI lineage: Bacteria > Bacillati > Bacillota > Bacilli > Caryophanales > Paenibacillaceae > Paenibacillus > Paenibacillus sp. 01T442. Next base: position 54,513 of record NZ_JBFTPF010000017.1, on the reverse strand, counting down.
ATGAAGAGGCCATTAAGGATGTGCTGGCAAAAGGACTTCCGGCTTCGCCGGGTGCTGCGGTTGGACAGCTTGTATTTGATGCTGACACTGCGGCAGAGTGGAACCGTGCTGGTAAGACGGTCATTCTGGCTAGAAATGAAACGACTCCTGAAGATATCCATGGCGTAATTGCCTCGGAAGGCATTCTTACAAGCCGTGGAGGGATGACAAGCCATGCAGCTGTAGTGGCAAGAGGAATGGGGAAGCCATGCGTATGCGGCTGCGAAGAAGTCCGAATCATGCCTGATGATAAGCAGATGACGGCTGGAGGCAGTATCATGGAAGAAGGAGATTGGATTACACTCGATGGTGCAACCGGGCGTGTCATTCTAGGTGCCATGCCTTTACGAGAAGCCAAAATGACGGACGAACTTCTCATTGTACTTAATTGGGCGGATGAAATTCGAACACTGAAAGTTTACGCCAATGCAGACAATCCCGAAGATGCCAAAATCGCCAGGCTATTAGGTGCTCAGGGGATCGGATTATGCCGAACAGAGCATATGTTTTTCTCCCCTACTCGCTTGCCTGTCGTCCAACAAATGATTCTAGCGGATACGAAGGAGAAAAGAATGCAGGCACTTGCGCAGCTGCTTCMCATGCAGCAATCCGATTTTGAAGGCATGTTCGAAGAAATGAACGGTCTTCCAGTAACGATCAGATTGCTGGATCCGCCTTTGCATGAGTTTTTGCCAAACCTCGAGGATCTACAAAAAAGACATATGCAGTTGACCTATGAGTTAGATGGGACAGACTCGGAACGGGAAGAAACGGCTGATCTTCTGCGTAAGGTACAAGCGCTCCACGAGACGAACCCCATGCTCGGTCAGCGTGGATGCAGATTGGGCATTGTATTTCCAGAGATTTATGATATGCAGATTGAGGCTATTTTCCGTGCGGCTTCTAAGTGTATGAACAAAGGGATTCGAGTTATTCCTGAAATTATGATTCCGCTGGTTGGCCATGTGAATGAACTTAAACTATTAAGAGAGCTTGTTGATTTCGTTGCCGAACAGGTGTTGGGAAATGACAAATTTAGAGAGTGCCCCTACATGGTAGGGACGATGATTGAGGTACCACGTGCCGCGCTTACTGCTCGTCAAATTGTGGCGTATGCGGATTTTTTCTCCTTTGGCACCAATGACTTGACACAGATGACATATGGATACAGTCGTGATGATGCGGAAGGGAAATTTCTAACTCATTATGTCGATCGCAAACTTCTTCCACATAACCCTTTTCAGGTATTAGATACAGAAGGGGTCGGACAATTAATTGAATTAGCCGTGAATGGAGGGCGTTCCATTAAGCCTACTCTCAAAACAGGAATTTGCGGCGAGCATGGCGGAGATAAAGAATCGATTTTCTTTTGTCATTTGACGGGACTAGACTATGTGAGTTGTTCCCCTTTCCGCATTCCTTTGGCACGCATAGCTGCTGCACAAGCATTCATCCTACATGGTAATCCTAGTGAAATAAAAATAACTAAAGTAGTTTGATACGAAAGTTTAGGGAGGGGTAGACGATACAACTTACATCCCGTCAAATGGAGATCATTGAAATTGTTAAGAAACACGCTCCGATAACAGGAGAGAGCCTTGCAGAATTGATCGGAATCGCTCGTCCAACTATTCGTTCCGATCTTTCATTACTTGTGATGCTTGGTTATTTAGACGCAAAGCCCAAAGTGGGTTATTTCCTCGGTATGACACTAGAACGTGAGGAAGTTGCTTTTAAGAAGCTAGACGATATTAAGGTCAAGGATGTCATGGGGTTACCTATCGTCCTAATGGAAAAAGCTACGGTGAATGATGCCGTAGTTACTTTGTTTCTGGAGAATGTCGGAACCCTGATGGTTGTCAGTGATAAACAGGCGTTAGTGGGTATTGTTTCGAGAAAAGATTTGTTAAAAGTAACACTAGGTAATGCGGGTGCTCCTACAATGCCAATTAGTCTAGTGATGACCAGACATCCGAACATTGTGACAATAAATTTGAATGATCATGTCCTGGATGCAGCTCGAAAAATGATTTTTCATCAAATAGACAGTCTGCCTGTGATGAGAACGGACGTTGTACATGACCATGAAGAAATTATTGGACGAATAACGAAGACAACCATAACCAAATTACTTTTGGATCTAGCAACGAATTAGGAGGTAAGCAAGGATGGAAGAGAAAGTTCAAACGATATTCGTTTGTTCGGATTCGGTTGGAGAAACTGCGAATACGGTCGTTCAAGCGACAATTCGTCAGTTTAATACTAACCAGGTTTATGTAAAACGGTTTGGATCTATGCGTTCGGAAGAAGACATTCGAAATATGATGGAAGAAGCTTCGCGTATAGGGAGTTTTGTTGTCTACACACTCGTTCTTCCAGAATTAAGAGAGATGATGCGACAAGAAGCGATACGCCTAAATGTGATTAGCATAGATATCTTAGGTCCTGTTATGCAAGCTTTTATTGATACCTATAAAGATTCACCTAAAAAGAAAGCCGGATTGCTGCATCAAATGGACGAAGAATATTATAAAAGAGTGGAAGCCATTGAGTTCGCTGTCAAAAGTGATGACGGTAAAGATACGAGTGCTTTAAAACAAGCACATATTGTTCTTCTCGGCGTTTCTAGGACATCGAAAACACCACTTAGCATTTTTTTGGCTCACAAAGGTTATAAAGTTGCCAACTATCCGTTAGTACCAGAAGTAAAGCCGCCGCTGAACTTATTGATGAACAACAAAAGCAAATTAGTTGGCTTGACGATGAGCGCCGATCAACTAGTCAAGATCCGTACAGAAAGGCTGAAAGCAGTAGGTCTGCCATTCGGCGCTAAATATTCAGCATTAGAGAGGGTTGTAGAAGAATTGGAATATGCGTACGGGATGTATAAACAGCTTGGATGTATGGTGATAGATGTTACTGAGAAAGCCATTGAGGAGACAGCTGGAATTATCTTGGACGCTATGTAAGGATCTCGTTCGGCATTCGTTGATGATATAAGATTAATATGTATAGGACATTTGTCCTTAGCCAGCAACTGCGTTCACTCCACAGGGTGAACGCAGTTTTTAATTTCAGGGGGACGTAACTAAGACAATTTTTATAATTTCCGACGTAATTTACAGTATACATTCGAACTTGTGTTAGCTATGTTTAAAAGAAGGATTGGGCTGCTACCCAGAGAGCTCATCCTATTCGAAATTCACATGGAGATGAGTGTAAATGGAGACCATACAGCTTCGAAATCGTTTAACACAAGTCAAAAGTAAGCTGCAAGAAGGGCAATTAACGTTGGGATTCATTGGTGGATCTATAACCGCAGATAGCAGAGTGATGGCGAATTGGCCAGAGCCTGTCGCACGTTGGTTTGTAGAAACGTTTCCTCACGCACGCATCACAGTGGAGAATGCTGCGATTGGTGCGACAGGCAGCGATTTGGCTGTTTTCCGTGCAGACCGGGACTTGATTAACCATCAATGTGATCTGATTTTCATTGAATTTGCCGTCAATGACTACAATACACCGTCTGAACAGCGGATGAGGGCGAGAGAGGGATTAATCCGCAAGCTATTGGCAGACGGACGAAGTGAGCTCGTATTTATTTATACCTACTGTCAGAAAATGTACGAGGACATGTCTCAAGGGAAAGTTCCAGCTAGTATCGCTGAATTCGAAGAATTAGCGGAACATTATGGCATCAGCACGGTGTGGGTCGGACAGCATGCCTGGCAGGAAGTGAAGAAGGGCCGAATGACCTGGGACGAGTGGTTGCCAGATGGGCTGCATCCTACGCATCGAGGCAGTTTGAGTTATGGGCATTGTGTGATTGACTATTTGGCTAAAGAATTGCTAACAGCTCCCGACTTGGAGAGGGACATAACCTCTAATCTGCTCGCAGCGCCGCTTAATAGCAATCATTGGGGACATGTGAGTACGCTCTCCTTCGATGAGGTTCAGTTGGATGGACCATGGATGACTAGACGCGCTGCGGCTCACATATCTTGGGTTGATCAAATATTGAGCACATCAGCGATTGGGGCTAAGCTGTCTTTTTCATTTTCAGGCAAGGGGCTGGCGTTAGCTTTCGATTTTGGTAAAAAATCAGCTGAATTCACGTATAAGCTTGACGGTGGCCCTGCGATTACGACTTGTCGCGATCGGCCTAATTGGTGTGAAGATGGAGGCTGGTTCCGCATCTATTGGATCGCGGATGATCTGAAGGACGGGCTGCATCATATGGAGCTAGAGGTTGTTCACGGTAACAGAGAGGAATGCACGGGGACGAATTTTCATTTGGGACTTATTGGAATAGTCAAGTAAGAGGAGCGATGGCAATGAAACTACTTTTAAATGAAGATTGGCACCTAACGTGGGAGCCGCTCTATCGCCAGACGGCAGATTATATACAAGTTAAAAATAAACAGCAGGATTGGCTGCGGAGCGATTTGCCTTGTGACGTGCATATGCCGCTCATCGCACAAGGGATCATCGCGGAGCCGCTAGTAGCGGATCAGTGTTTTACGAGTGAATGGATCGAGGACCGCTCTTGGTGGTTTAAGAAATCTTTTGTGCTGACGGAAGATCAGCTGCATGCAGATCAAATTATTCTTCGATTTGAATCTTTGGATGTAGAAGCCGATATCTGGTTGAATGATGGCCATCTGGGCCATCATCGCAGCGCCTTTTATCCGTTTGCGTGTGATGTGAAAGGTAAGGTGCAGCAAGGGGTTAATCAACTTTTTGTGCGTGTTACCACTGGTTTGGAGCGCTATTCAGAGAATGATCTTGCGCTGATTCGTGAAGCCAAAGTAGTGTATGAGAATGAGCAGATCGGTCATCGAGGCGATCATCGCCGTGGTATGCTGAGAAAACCGCAATATGTATTTGGTTGGGATTGGGGACCCAGGGTCGCGACGTGCGGGATCATGGGCGAGGTGAGTATTGAATTTGGCCAGAGTTTTCAAATTCGCGACATTCATGTTACAACGACAAGCTTGGATCCTGTGAGCAAAGCGGCACACTTACAGTTTCAATTAGAACTGGAGAATCTACACCCTTTTCAAACGTTAGAAACGGAGTTGAAATTGGCGCTGCTTTTCAATGGTAAGGAAGTGCAGCTGATTCACATGGATTGTTGTCTTCGTTCTGGGCTGAACTATATCACAATTCCGATGGAGGTGCCTGAAGCTAAGCTTTGGTGGCCCAATGGGATGGGTGATCAGCCTCTGTATGCGGTTCGGGCAACGCTGCAGACGTCAAAGCATGTAGTGGAATATCCCTCCTTCTCCTATGGGATACGCACATTGTACTTAAACATGGATAAAATCCCTGAGAGTCAGGATGAACGTTCATTCGCTTTTGAAATTAACGGAGTGTCTGTCTTCAGTAAAGGTGGAAACTGGATTCCTGCGGATGCCATCTATGCGCGGGTCACGGATGCTACATATGAGGCTCTGCTTAGTGAAGCCAAGGAAGCTAACTTCAATATGCTGCGTGTGTGGGGTGGGGGTATTTATGAAAGAGATATTTTCTACGAAAAGTGTGACGAGTACGGAATTCTCATTTGGCATGATTTCATGTTCACCTGCGCGAAATATCCAGATCACTTAGCTTGGTTTCGGGACGAGGTGGAGCGGGAGATCGATTATCAGACTCGTCGGCTCCGCAATCACTGTGCGCTCGCGCTTTGGTGCGGCAACAATGAGAATCATTGGGGCTTTGAGGAATGGTGGAATGAGACGGAAGCTGCGGATTTCTACGGGGGAGCGGCCTGTTACAATGACATCGCGCCACGACTTGTTCAGCGGAACTGTCCGGCTATTCCCTATTGGAATAGTTCGCCGTACGGTGGTGTCCATCCGAATGGCAACCAATCTGGCGATACGCATCATTGGAACGATTGCATGATGCATGCCGACATGGAAAAGCGAATTACACCCGAGGAATATGACAAGGTGAGCGCTAAGTTTGTCTCGGAGTATGGATACATTGGTCCCTGCCGGAAGCCATCCATGGCTATCTACCATAACGGTCAGGAAATGGATCGCGCGAGCAAGCTATCGCAGCTTCATACGAATTTTTTCGAAAAAGATACGGTACTTGCCGGTATAAACAAGCATTATTTGGCTACCGAACATTTGGAAATCGACGATTACTTGCTATTCGCGGGTTTATGTCAGGGTCTGATGCTGGGGTATTCGCTTGAGGCGATTCGGTCTAAGTTGTTTTGTTCTGGCGCATTATTTTGGATGTACAATGATTGCTGGGGGGAGGTTGGCTGGTCGATCATTGACTATTACCTCACGCGCAAAATTTCTTATTATTTTGTAAAACGAGCATTAGCACCGGTAAAACTCATTTTACGCGAACAAGATGGGATGATTCAGCTCACGGCCATCAATGAAACTAGCTCGGTTATTCGTGAAGTCCTAGAATACGGACTTGTCTACTATGATGGGAGCGGGAAGCAAGCGACGGAAGTAACAGTTGAACTCCAGCCATTCTCGCGGGTAGTCGTCCTGCAATGGGCTACGCCTGTCTATAATTCGAAAGAGGCATGTATTTACGTCAGAGCGCTAAGTGAATCCAGCGAAATTATGCCGGCTACCCTACAAAGCGATGTGTTTCGCGATCTCATTTTACCTGACCCACAAGTAAAGGTGTCAAACATCCATGCCATCGAACCAGGGCAAATTCGCCTTACGGTTTCATGCGAAACCTTTGCGCATGCGGTGCATTTTGGATTGGATGAAACGATTCAGTTGAGTGATGAATATTTCGACTTGCTCCCAGGCGAGAAGCGGGATATTACGATACGACACGGGGAGATTGCCCTTACATTAGATCAGATTGTACCTCGAGGAATCACACTAACTAATAGAGAAGGCGGCGTATAAAATGAAACAGAAATTTGCGGTACAGCTGTATACCTTTCGTAACGAATGTGAGCAAGATTTTCCGGGGGTGCTTAGAGAACTGAAACAGATGGGCTGGGCAGGGGTTGAACTTGCAGGGCTACACAGTTACTCGGCAGAAGAAATTTCCGCCGTGCTGCAAGAAACAGGCTTACAAACGGCAGGTATGCATGTTTCTTTTCAACGTCTAAGCAGTGAGCTGAAAAGTGTGCTTAAGGAAGCACGACTTTGCAAGACGACTTCCTTAATCTGTCCCTCTGTCCCCCATGAGCTGCGAACCGAGGAAGGTTACCGTCAGTTCCGCAATGAATTAAATGATATTGCGAAGCAAATACAGCCAGATGGCTTTACCCTCAGCTTTCACAATCATGCTTTTGAGTTTGAAACAACTGTGGATGGTAGAAGTGCTCTGGAATATCTGATTGAGCCTTCTGCTGATAATGCAATACTGGCTGAAATTGACGTCTATTGGGTGAAAAAAGCTGGCAAAGATCCGGCTGATTTCATACGTCCATATAGCCACAGGATGCTAACGATGCACGTAAAGGATATGACCAACGATGAGAGGCAGACGTATGTTGAAATTGGTACGGGCGTGATCGATTTCGATCCTATTTTGCTATGGGGAGAGCAGAATGGCGTGAAGTGGTACGTTGTGGAGCAGGATGTGTGTCAAGGGAATCCCATGGACTGCGTGAAGTTAAGCTTAGAGAATTTACACCGAATTGCTGAAAGACTCGTAGCAAATACATAAATCTATATAAGGAAGAGCTGCCACGAGGCAGCTCTTTTAATATAGAAGCTTGCCTGAATGCCAATGAAAAACCTAAGACTTCCAGACCTGAACCTTCTCTTTCATATAGGTGGAGGGTAGGGTGCCGGTACATTTTTTAAACACCTTGTTAAAGTACGACTGTTCGCAAAAACCGAGAAAATCGGAGATTTCTCCTACGTTCATCTGTGAGTTGGTTAGCAGGTCGCAAGCTGCGGCAATACGGATTTGCTGGATATAGTCCGTGACGGATTGTCCGGTAACCTGTTTGAAAATCGTGCTGACATAGTTAGGGGTCCGATCCGCATATTCGGCTAATTCACTCAAGGTAATGGTTCGGTGATAATGATTGAGGATGTAGGCTTGAAGCAGCATCACGATGCTGTAAGATTTGCCCTGTGTAGATTGCGAATCAATTTCTTCATTGATAACCGCGAGCATTTCAAGCAGGATGCCGTGGCAGATCGTGTCTGAATAGACGGATTTGCGCAGCCAATGCTGGGTCAACAATGAAAATCTTTGCTTCATATAATCAAAGTTAAAAGGTCTGGTTAAGCAGCGATCAGGTGTGATCAGCAGCGGAAGTCCATCCCCATCCCCTTGATAATGAAAGTGCGCGACATACATATCATGCGGTTCTTTGGTCGAATTCATCGCGCTGCGCCACACACCTTGAGGGACAAATAGAAGATCGCCTTTTTGCATTGTAAAGGTATGATCTTCAACGGTATAGTGAATGGTTCCATTGGTCATGAGGATTAAAATATGGTTGTTCGTCTTACTCTTGGGTACATGCCAATTCGGCTCACAATGCTCGAAATAAATAGCAACAGGTTGGATCATAACGCGCTCCTTTCAGTAGATACTCACACCTCTGTGAGGTCTAATACTCATTCTCTTAGTATAAATGAAATCGTAGAATTATTTAAATAATTATTGGATAGTTCATTGTTTCAATAGCCTGATTTTACTAAGCTTAAGATGAAAGATATGCGGGGAGGATGAGGGAGAAATGAGTAGTTTATTCCAAAAAGTAAAAGCGCGTGTAGGCGTGATGATGGTAGGTCACGAGCCATATTGGGTACAATTTCCGGGGTTGAAAGAGGAGCTGGAAGGTTACGGACGTGAATTCGAGGAAATGCTTCGTAAGCATGACGTCGAAGTGGTATCGGCAGGCTTTGTCGATACGGTAGATAAGTCTTTTGCTGCTTCCTCCTATTTGAAAAGCCAAGATGTTGACTTCCTATTTTGCTTCTTGAGCACGTATGTGACGTCATCAACAGCTGCTACCCCGATCCTGAACTTGTCGGTTCCGACGGTACTTGTTGCGTTGCAGCCAAGGAAGCGGCTAGACTATCGCAACACGACGACGTATATGCAGCTAGCCAACGATAATATTTGTTCACTTCCTGAAATAGGCGGTGTGCTTGTGAGGGCAGGAAAACCTGCGGCAGGGATGATTGTGGGAACGCTCTATGATGATCCACGCGCGATGAAGGAGTTACAAGGATGGTGCCAAGTCGCCAATACGCGCAGAGCGTTTAAATATGCCAAGATCGGCTATATGGGGCATACCTACGAGGGTATGTATGATATGAACTCCGATCCGACTGCTTTTACGGCTTCCTTTGGTTCGCATGTGCAGATGCTCGAAATGTGTGATTTAGCCAAGCTAGTCAATGGGGTAACGGCTAAGGAAACCGCTGATAAACTGGATGAAATTAAAAGCGTTTTCAAAATATCCGATCCGTTTATCGATCCGGTGACAAGACCGATCAAACAAGAGGATCTCGATTGGTCTGCTAAAGTTGCGGTTGGGCTGGATAAGCTGATTGTAGAAAATGGGTTAACAGGTCTGGCCTATTATTACCGGGGTCTCGACAATAATGAATATGAACGAATCGGATCGAACATGGTGCTCGGTAATTCGCTGTTGACAGGCAAAGGAGTTCCGCTTGCCGGGGAAGCCGATTTGAAAACATGCGCAGCGATGCTAATTATGGATCGTCTAGATGCAGGAGGTTCGTTCGCAGAGCTGCATCCATGTGACTTCGTCGACGATATCGTGTTAGTCGGACATGATGGGCCGCATAATATTAAAATTAGTGACGGGCAGCCGATCATTCGCGGATTGGATCTGTTTCATGGTAAAAGCGGATCTGGTATCGGCGTAGAATTCAGCATCAAATCAGGACCTGTTACGTTGCTCAGTATTTCACAAACCGCTAACGGCAAATACAAAATGATCGCCACGGAAGGCGAATCCATCAAAGGTGAAATTCCGCAGACGGGCAATACCAATACACGCTGTAAATTTAATTACAGTGTTTCAGAATTCGTAGAGAAATGGTGCTCAGCAGGTCCTACGCATCACTTTGCGCTTGGTGTAGGGCATGTGGGTTCCAAGATTCGTCATGTAGCCAAAGTTCTAGGCATTGAGGTGGAAGTGATATGACAACACTCGTTAAATCAAAGAAGTCCTTGCAGAGAGTTACACTGGAAATGAGCCTTAAGCCTTTTAAAAGTATGGCACCTGAGGCCATTGAAGCTGTTTGTGCGGAGGCTATTCGGCAGTGGCTCCCATTGATCGGCATGGCAGACAGCTGTTCCATCCTGTTATGGGTAGCTGATGGTAGCGAGATCCTAGTTTGGGACGGCGATTTACAGCGCGAGATTGAATGGGGCCGCTATATTGGATTTGCCAATGAGGCGTATTTCGGTCATATCAGAGACGATAAAGACCCGCGAATCGCTACGCCCTACATTAATGAACCGGCACGAATCACTTATGGTGATTTGCAAGTTATTATTGCGTCTTTCAAAAGAATTGCCTCCGAGCGTTATGGCATTCGCATGGAAGTGGGAGCGACTTTTGACGCAGGACCTGAATTTGCCTACTCGGATTTCAAATATAAGCTGCACCCGGAAATCAATCGCGCCGAAGTTGGTGGGCAATTTATATCGCTGAAGGCGGACTATACAGTAGTATGCAGTTGGTCGAAGCTAAAAGAAGATAAGGTTGCTTATGCGGCTTATCCTGACGGCATTCCCCAAAACACAGCGTTTGGCGAGTTTCTGGGGCGGCAGTGTGCCAGCTTTTTACCTACATTAGGCTTTGATTATATATGGTTTTCTAATGGATTCGCGCTGTCGTACTTTCCCTGGACCTATTTAGGCGCTAATTATGATGGCACGCAGATTGCGATGTCGGAGTATGAAGAGTTATCGTCTAAGATGTTGTCATTCTGGGAAATTTTCAAGCAAGAGTGCCCGAATTACCGCACAGAAATCAGAGGGACGAACTACGGAACGGGCATGGATCTTGCCAAGGACTGCATTCCCTTACTTGATCTGTATGAGAGAAAGTATGTTGAATATCCGCCGCCGAATTCGCCTTGGGGAGCGCTTAACTATGATTTCGGCTTAGAACTGACGGGTTACATGTCGCGTATTGCTGTATTGCCTGCAGAGACGTACCTTTTCCGCTTTTATGCCAATGATCCTTGGTTTTGGCAAAATCCGTGGTGGGATCTCTACGATCGGGAGCCGCATGATATTTATTGTCCGCTCACGGTCGCTCGTGTTAACAAGGAGGGCGAGCTGGAGAGCCCGGGTGTTGTAGAGATTTTGACCATCGATTCGGAAAAAGGCGAGCTGGATGCAGATATCCCGTTGGAAGTGATTCCTCATATTAAAAGAGCATTCAAAGACGCTCCCGACCAACCTGGGATCTTAACTTGGTTATACCCGTTCCGAGAGTTGCATGAAGCGATGGTGGAATCGGGTGAGCATTCGAGCGACGTGTTCTTCCATGATTGGTTTGTGCGAAATGGGATTAACCAAGGCTTGCCGCTGAATACGGTGCTTAGCACAGATGATTTCTTCGCGATGAATGATGATGCCCTCTATAAGCTTCAGGATACGATCTTGTTTACTTCGGCCTTTTGGATCAAAGGGGAGAAAGCAGAGCGAATCATCGAGTATGTTCGTCGTGGCGGAAAGATCATATTCTATGGCCGTGTCGAGGATCCTGAACTATATAAGCTGCTGAATCTTAGAAACGAGCCTGAGCTTGAAGGTGCTTTTTCTGTGAACCTCTCATTGCCAGAAGATACGATCAAGAGTGCGGAGCGCACAAAGGGTGAGGCGACTTATCAACTGCAACACTATCCCCACATTTCAGGCGGTGGGTTGAGTGAAGTTGTGGACGATCTGGCTGATCGCGCAACACAAATTCATGCAAGTGTGAATCAGAGAGGGCTAGAACGTGCATTTACAATAACTAGAGCTTTACCTGAATGGGATGGAGGCCAAGTGGGGTGGGTGCGCGGTTCGCTGCCATTCCAAGCAGCCGGCGTCTCGCATTTACCGATTCGGCAGGAAAAAGAATTTCTAGATTCCTCGCTCTTCGTGCGGTATGTCCTGCGACAATTTGGTTACTCACTGTACCAGGTGAAGGAAGAGGCAGCATCTGAATCAGCGCTGATGTTTATCACAAGAAATGACAATGCATTTATCTTTACGGGATGTAAGCAGGATACATCTGTTGGGCTTCAGCTTCAATTTCCCGATGGTGCTCCACTGATCATCGGTCAGTCCGTTATGATTGGAGAAGGAATGGTTGCTGCTTATACACTGGATCGCACGTTTCATGATGAATGCCGCGTGTTTGTTAATCAAAAGCAAACATCTCGCATTACGTGTAGAGAAAAAGCTCCTGATCCAACACCACAGAAGCGTAACCGTACGCTTCGCAATTTTGCTGTGCACAATCTGATTGAGGCCGATCTTACCATATATCCACCACTTGCACAGCTGCAAGCAGGCAGCGTCGAAGTGAAGAATGGGGAGCATAACTTGGAATTATCCAATAAAGTGGTAGGGAATTGTATACGACTAACCCAAATTAGCGGGACCATTGATATATCATGGTAGGCATCTAATTGTTTTGTTACTTGAATCAATCCGTTATGTGAAAGGCTGGTGAAAATACATGAATGCATCAAGGAAGAATGAGATCGAGAAGCTGGACAGTAGTATGAAAATTGATGTCGATACCAACAACGACTGGGAATGGCACTCACCGCGAAGTGAACCTTTTCGAATAACAGGACTGCCTTGGCTGGAACAAGACGGCGTATATCGAAGATTACCAATTGAACCAAGCCATCCGATTCGATCAGAGGTAGATCGACTTGCGAATTATACGGCAGGCGTGCAGATTCGTTTCCAGACAGATTCACCAAAACTTTCTGTAAGGGTTGTTCTGGCTGACAAGTCCACTATGTACCAAATGCCTGCCACTGGTCAATGTGGAGTTGATTGCTATATCGGTTCGACTGGAGCTCAGCTTTATGTAAATACCACTCGCTTTGATCAGTCGCAAAACGAATACGAATCCATACTCTTTGAAGCCTTACCATGGGAAATGCGGGAAATCACACTTAATCTTCCACTATATCAAGGCGTGAAGGAGATTTGGATAGGTTTGGATCCTTCTTCATCGGTAGCTGGATTTCCTGGCTTTGTCACCAACAAGAAAGTACTTATCTACGGAACATCCATCACTCACGGCGCTTGCGCTTCGAGACCTGGTATGGCCTACTCCAACATTTTAAGTCGGAAATTTCCGATTGAAATGGTGAATCTCGGTTTCTCTGGAAATGCCCAAGGGGAACCAGAGCTTGCCCATTTGATCAGCCAAATCGATGAACCGGCGTTGCTTGTTCTGGATTATGAAGCGAATACACCAAGTACAGAACGCCTTCAGGAATCGTTGCCTGAATTTATCCGGATTTATCGTTCACGGCATCCTGAAGTTCCAATTCTCGTCATCTCACAGATTCGACTAGCGAAGGAAGCCTTTGACGAAACCATGCTTCGCCGCCGGGAAGAACGGAAACAGCTTCAAATAGCCATCGTTGAGCGATTGCAGCAGGAAGGGGATACGAATCTCCACTTCTGTGATGGTGCAGAGTTGTTAGGGGCGGATTACCAGGAATGCACCACAGATGGTATTCACCCTTCGGATTTGGGTTATTTTCGTATAGCGGAAACACTTAGCCCTATTCTTGGGAAACTGATTTTCTAATTGCGTATTTAGACTATTTTGTAGATCGCCTTGCCCGGATCGTAGTTCCGGACGKGGCGATTTTTTTAAAGTTCCCTTATTTATAGGAAATGACGTATATTAAAGTATACATTCGAACTTCATACAATTACATTTAGATAACATACTAACATGCAAAATGTAGGAGTTTAGACGTTGGATTGCGCGGTGGGACTGGTGCATGCCAGACGCTTTCACTTCGAATAAAGGAGAATATAAAGGCATGAACATAAAAGCTTTTTTAGGAGCTAAAGCCTATTTTATAAAAATGGTTCTTTGGATTAGCATAGCTATATTGATTCTTGTTGTCGTACTTTCAACGGTCATTTATATTAATTCGCAAAATCTTTTGGTCAAAAATGAATATGCAGCCAATCAAAAAATACTGTATCAGGTCAAGTATAATATGTCTTTTATGGATCAAACGATTTCCAATTTATCGAAATTTCTTTACTTGAACAGCGATGTAACCGCTATCATGTATGCGAAAAAGGAAGATATGATTGAAGTGTCAAGCCACATGTCTAAAGTCGTTAGCTCTGTCACTTCAGCTATTCCTTATATTCACTCTATTGGCATTTATAATCGGAATTTGGATCATTCCTATAGCACGGGTTTTCCTTTATTTTTTAAAGATCAGATGCTCTTCGACTTTATTAATTCGGATCAAGCGCTGCCTAAGTTGAAACCGATTTTCCGTGATATCAAAAAACTAGTAAATGGGGTAACCGAGTCTGAGTATGTATTCTCCTATTTCATATACGAAACGACAGTGAGTGGGGCTAAGCCGGATGGTGTTGTCGTTATTAATGTTAAGCCGGAGTGGTTGCTGGAGAATATTAATCAAATCAATATGATCGATAAACAAAAGGGAGATAACGTATTTATTCTGGACCAGGCTGGCGAGTACTTGGATGATAGTACCAATGACCMTGCAATCAAGAAGTGGCTGAGAACTGACTTTTTGGTGTATAAAACAGCACATCCACAGGCTGATCGAGATGGTTTTTTTCAAAGCAAGCATGGCGGAACGAAATATTTAGTCACGTACACAAATGTCGACAACACGGGGATGACGCTGTTAAAAACGCAGCCTGTTCTTGAAATTTATACCTATATCAACAGCTTAAGAAATAGTATTATCATCATCACGCTCATTTTTCTTGTCATGGCCATTGTGATTTCTATTGGCATATCTCGGAAAATATATGGGCCCGTGGGGAAACTGGTGAATTCGATTATGTTGGATCGGATACGGAGATCGGACAAAGACGAGGTCGTCGATGAGATCTCGTATTTGAACACCGTTTATAGACAATCCATGGAAATGCTCGATCATTATGATAAGGAAAAGATGCAGTATAAAGATGTCATGAAGCATTATTGGTTAAGCAGACTGCTCACGGAAAGTTTATCGATCGGTAGGTCGGAATTGGAAAGCATTTTTAAAGAAATGAGGATTTCTTTAGTTTTGGATGGTTCCTATGCCATATGTGTATTGAAAATTGATAACTATAAGGAATTCCAGCATGCGTTCCATGCCAAAGATAAAGACACGATTCGCTTTGCTATGATCAATATTGCATCAGAAATTATGGCTAGAAAGTATCCGAACGAAGGACTGGATATGAAGGACGATCATGTCGTCTTGATTGTAAGTATTCCGGAAGAAGATGATCAGTTTCAATCACATATCCATTCACTTATCAAAGAAGCTCAAGAGAATGTTTCCCGATTTTTTAAAATCTCCTTTACCGCATCGATTAGTGAAAAGACGAGTCATATGCAGGAATTGAATGGCATGTATCATAAGGCTCTCGATCAGGGGATGTATCGCTTATTACTAGGGCATTCCTCGGTCATAACCTACGAAACGGTTAAGAAAAATGTGGAAAGTAAAAAGACCGGATATTCCAAAAATCATGAGGAATGGCTTGTGGAAGCGATGAAATCGAGCAACTCCGCAGCGATAGAAGAGGTTTTGGGGAAYATATTTGAAGAGCTGGGCACGCTAAACTATCACAATGCTTTAGTCTCCATCATAAGACTTGTGGATGCAGTCATTGAGACATTAGAAGTAATGAAAGTGACAGCAGTGCCATCTTTGCACATCTCTTCGATCAGCCGCAATATCTTGGAGAAGGAGACGATTGCCGAGATTCATCGGATCATAGTCGGTGCCCTGCAAGATTCGTTCAAAAAAGATTTCGAGGGAAATGCCAATAAACTAAACTACTTTTTGGTGGATGCGGTCACGGAATACATACATAACCATTATCAAGACCCTACCTTGAGCTTGACTTCGATCGCTTCGATGATGAAAATATCGACAAGAAATTTAAGCAAGACATATAAGGAAGCTACCCAGATATCGATTCCTGATTTTATCAACGAGTTTCGATTAGCCAGAGCGGCAGACCTTCTTATCCAAGATGACCTTAGTGTGTATGAAATTGCTGAAAAGGTCGGGATCTTGAATGAAACTTATTTTTTCAGTTTGTTCAAAAAGAAATATAAGGTCACACCGAAGGAATATGCCTTGCGGAGAARTATGACGAATTTGATTCAAAAGTAAAATATGAAAGCTATTGGCTAGGTTCATTTCACCTGATATTCGGCAACGGACAGACTAGCGTAATCGCCTACAAGTTCACCTAACCCGGCAGGGACTACGCGGCATACACGATGAGCATGAGGGAGCGCCTCCCTTTGAAGTTCCTCAAGTGCGAAAGCTTCAAGCAGATCGCGCTGTCTGGCATACATGCTGCCAATGACGATTAACTCCGGGTTTAGAAGGTCCACCAGGACAGATAGTCCTCTTCCAAGCTGTACTCCTACAGTACGAAATACTTGTAAGGCTAAAAGATCCCCTGATTGCGCGGCCTCCGCGATCTGCTGAGCGGTCAACGAGTCCAATTGCGACTCGGATCGGCAAAAGCTCGGAGGCTGCCCAATCGCCAAAGCTTCCGCGGCTTTCATTCGTCCCAATTGGGCGATGCCGCCTCCGCTGCAGAAGCCTTCGAAGGAACCGGCTTTGCCATAACCGATGGGTCCTGTAGGCTCAAGCCTCATATGACCGATCTCACCAGCCATATCATTGGTCCCCGTATATAGCTTGCCATCGAGAATAAGGCCAGCGCCCATACCCGTACCGAAAGTCAGGAAGATCATATTCCGGGTTCCAACGCCAGCACCCCAGCGCCATTCTGCCAACGCACAGGCATTGGCATCATTCTGCAAACCAACGGGAACACCAAAGTGTTCCTTGATTAACGAAGTAATAGGAATGTGATCCCACCCTGGCAAATTCGGTGGTGAAAGGATGACCCCTGTTTTGCTGTCAAGCGGCCCCCCGCAACTGATGCCAATCGCTGCGAGTGAACCACCTTGTTCTAGCAATAATTKCTCTAAGACTGAAATAAGCTTCGTGATGGTCTGATACGGATCTTTGGGAGTGGGAAATTGAACTTTTTCAAGTAGCGTAATCTCATTATGATCCATCCGTCTTCCAATCGTAACGGCACACTTGGTGCCGCCAATATCGATGCCCGCAAGGATCATGCTCATCCGAAAAACTCCCTTTCCAGCATCGTACATAGGATGTGATAAATCGGTAGGTGACGCTCCTGGATATCTGGTGTTCGCTCCCAAGGCACCCTAATGGTCACGTCGCATAACTCCTTCAATCGGCCCCCCTGTTTTCCGGTTAATCCGATGGTACGCATTCCTATCGCTCTCGCGGTTTGGACAGCCCGAAGGACATTCGCGGAATTCCCGGAAGTGGAGAGAGCTAGGAGGACATCTCCCTTTTTCCCATAGCCATACACTTGTTGGGCAAAAATCATCTCCGGTTCTACATCATTAGCATACGCGGTTATCAAGGCAGCGTGATTGGTAAGTGAAATGGCGGGGAGCGCCTGCTGCAGATGATTTGCTAAATAGTCCCCTTCTTTTTCATCCCATTCTTGGATTAAAGAACCACGGAATGATAAGGGGACAGGCCTTCTGGATAGAAAGCCTTTCATCAGCTCACCGGCAATATGATCACAATCGGAGGCGCTTCCCCCATTCCCGCATAGCAGCATTTTCCTACCTGTATGGAACGCTTCCGCACATAATTGAAATGCTGCTATAATGTCTGGCGTACATATTTCTAGGTCTGGATAACGCGCCACAAGCTGCTGCATGTGATTTTCCACTATCATTTTATCCATTGTAGAATTCCTCCTATCGACCGATTTCATCGGCCTGAAATTCATTGGAAATAGCAGCAATTTGCGGCAGCCAGCGTTTATAAGCTTCTAATGAGAAAGCCGGAAAACCGTGCAGGTAGTGATTGCCATAGGTTCGTCCATTGAAGCTCCATTGAATTAGAAACAATTGCTGGTTGGCATGAGAAATCGGGATTTTCCCTAGTTCGGAAGTTCCGTTAGCCTCGACCGTGAAGCTTCCCTCCATAAGTGTTTCATTGGAATCTGCAACCCATATACGATAGCTGCCGGCAGCAGATTCTCTGGAGTCATTGCCTACGGCTACTCGCACATGCCAATTCTCAGGTTCATCGATCATGATGCAGACAGGGACTTGGCTTCTTTGGATGTAATGAAAAGCCAACTTCTTGCCATAGTAATAATCAACGACGGCATCTGAGAATTGCGGCCAACCGTCAATCATATTCCACCAAATGATCCCTGTTTTCCGCCATTTTTTGAGCCGAGTCGTCTCGATGAAGAACTTCTTGGCCTCAGCTTGGGAAATTTGCGAAGCAAGTAAGAAGTCTTCCATGGATTCAGGAATAGCCCCAAACAGCTCTTTAATTTGATTCGCCATTAATTGGATCCGTGTCGCGTTATGTCCTTCATAGCCGCTAACTGCCGTTGCGTGTGTGACCCATTGCTCATCCTTACTGTTAAATGGCCATAGATGATCGTGTTCGATGAACTTCTGAATTGACGATAGATTCGGACAGCCGTGATAGCCAATTTCAGATATAAAATGGTCACTACTCGTCTTATAATAGGAACTTTTATAATAATCCCGCGGCCCCCAAAGATGCCGTTCAGGAGCTAGGTTCATGTTGCCTGATCGGATAACCTCAGGTGACAGATAGGGAGAACTTGGCAAATAAGCACGGTGAGGATCATAGAGCTGAATCACTTGCGGAAGCAGGTTACGGGTAATGGAATTCACATTAGGATCAGACAACCCATACCACCCATAAGCCTCGTCGCATTCATTATCCCCGCACCATAGGACAAGCGAAGCGTGGTTCCGTAATTTGCGGACAACAGCGCTTGCTTCAAGTCGCATGGACTCGCTGAACTCAGGCGTCTGTGGATAGACAGCGCAGGCCATGGCAAAGTCCTGCCAGACCATCAAGCCATGACGGTCGCAGAAGTCAAAAAAAGCATGATCCTCATAGACATTGCCTCCCCAGCAACGAACGATATTGCTGCCTGTTTCAGTGAACAGCTGGAGAGCCTTCTCGTAGCGGCTGGCGTCTCGGCTATGAAACGCATCTATCGGCACCCAATTTGAGCCTTTGCACATGATCGGGGTATGGTTGACTTTAAATAGAAATTCGCCGGCAGCTTCAACCGTGGTTGTTTCTGTGCGAATCAATTGAACTTGACGAATGCCGATCCGCTCTGTACGTGAAGCGAGTACACGTCCTTGATGAATCAGTTCGGTGGTAACCTCATAGAGATGAGCTTCCCCGTATCCATTTGGCCACCAGAGCAGGGGATTCTCGATGGATACGGTCAKGGAGCCGACGTTGAATAAGACGGGCCTACTCATCTGAAACTCGGATGTACCTGATTTACCAGTTATCCGAATCTCCAATCCATGATAAAAATAAGCAGGATCTGTGGCCACTCGGTAAAATAATCCGATTTGTGCAGCTGAAAGATTTTTATCTACAGATAGGGTATAGAAATAAAGGTCGGTCAGGGCATGATCCTCACATGCGACCAACGATACGGATCGCCAAATGCCCGCAGACACTGCGCGGGGCATAATATCCCATCCGAAGCTATGAGCGGTCTTCCGTACGAATAACTGCTCGACATTGGGGACCTGTCCATAGCAAATCGCATCGGTGCTGCGCTGCCCTGCCTCGATAATCGGCGAACGCAACCGTACAAATAGCGTATTCTCACCATCGTGCAGGAGCGACTTCGTTGTTTCGAGACTCACCTCAATGAACATATTGTCGCTGGAGCCAAGCTCTTCGCCGTTCAACCAGTAGGTTGCGCAGCAGTCAACCCCTTGAAACACCAGTTCGGTTCGCTTGCCCGCCATCGTCGGCGGAGCGGTGAACGATAAACTGTACCACCACTCATAGAGCTCGTAAGGGCGGAGTTCATTGATATTAGTTCCCAAGAAGGGCTCAGGAAGCAGGCCGCTTCTTACCAAGTCGAGCTCGACATTCCCTGGTACTTGAGCGTGAATACAAGGCAAATCTAAGCTGTTCAATTCATCTGGATGGTGGACCTGCCATTCTCCTTGCGGGAAATAAACAAGCTTCCATTGACCGTCCAGGCACAGTTCATTTGTCATTTGAAAACCTCCCTCAATTAAGTGCCATGAACTCATTGTAAAAGGGAGGTTAGGATAAAACTTGCCGTATGTTCAGAAAAATTGCATGATCTTCGGATATGACTCATTTTGAAGGAAAATGCTTAATGTGAAATATACTTTCCCGAAATCATCACCTAAAGTGGAGTTGTGTAGCAGGTAGGAAGGCAGTATAAGTAATCGAGAGAAATGAGGTCGTCACATGGTTACGAAACATTATGAGCTTCACCGCCAGATTCCAGATTTGACGGCTTCCAATGTAACAAGACATCCAATGGATTTTAAATGAGGCTGACCTCGGGTGAATATGATTTTACAATTGAAGGAGTTGTGTGCCCATGAATCCAGAGAGCCGCAAACAGACTGCGGAAGCATTCATTTTTGTAAAAGAAGAGAACGTGTCTATCCGATACCGTCCTTTAGTCAAGCAGGGTATGGTATTGCGGAGTCATGCGGATGAGGATCATCCGGACAATATCATTTACGCAGAGGGAATAGACTATGTTGTCGATTACGATCGCGGTGTCATTCGCCGGACGAAGCAAAGCGGGATCCCAGATTGGTCCCGTCACGAATTATACGGCCAAACGGTGTTTGATCATGCAGCGTTCAAAAACTGCAGCAATCGTGAATTTACCGTGTATGGGGATTATTTGTATGAGAACGATCCGTTAACGGGCTGTATCGTAGCCCACGATAGCGGAAATCGAGCCGGGATGGAGCGCTGGCTTTCCAAATTGCGAACCAGTGAGGAGCGTTCAATCGTTGTTTTTGGTGACAGCATTAGTGCAGGTGGGGATGCGAGCGAAGAAAAGTTTATGTACTTCAACCGGGTTCATCAATTTCTCACTGCATACTATCCGCGCAGCCAAATCCGTCTGTTGAACAAATCAGTCGGCGGTGAAACGAGCAAAGAAGGAAAAAATCGCATACAGCACGATGTCATTCCTTTGCGCCCCGATCTCGTGATCATCGGATTCGGGATGAACGATCAGAACAAATATGGGGAAGGAGTGGGCGTTTCGCCGGCGGATTTTGAAAGTAATCTATGTCAAATGATCGAGGCCGTCAAGAGGTTGGACAACAGCGATATTGTGCTCGTGACGCCTTGCCTGCCGAATCCGAAATGGTGGTATTCCAGTGGATTGACTGGCAGGTATGCGGAAATCATCCGCCGGCTGGGCCGGGAATACGGTGTCGGCGTAGCTGACGTCACTGCGGTTTGGGAGCAGGAACTGGCAGCCGGTAAATCCGCGGAAAGTCTGCTCCTGAACAACATCAATCATCCGAATGATTATGGGCACTGGCTTTATTTCCAAGCTTTTGTCCCGTTGCTGAAAGCTTGAGAAATCAAGCTTTTTTGTCATAAGGTAGAAAAGAAAGAGGTTAGGATTCCATCCCAACCCCTCTTCAAGCCACCAAAGTTTGAATTACACCAAAGGACCTGAGTCAGAGCCTTTTTTTAACATGTTAGCGTATAAGTTTCCGGGCACCAGATAAAACCTAAGGTACCTCCCTCGTTCGACGGGCGCTAGCGCACAAATATTGTACGCAAGGGAGGTACCTCCCTCGTTCGACGGGCGCTAGCGCACAAATATTGTGCGCAAGGGAGGTCCCTCCGTCGTTCGACGGGCGCTAGCGCACAAATATTTTGCGCAAGGGAGGTCCCTCCGTCGTTCGACGGGCGCTAGCGCACAAATATTGTGCGCAAGGGAGGTCCCTCCGTCGTCCGACGGGCGCTAGCGCACAAATATTGTGCACAAGGGAGGTCCCTCCGTCGTCCGACGGGCGCTAGCGCACAAATATTGTGCACAATGGAGGTCCCTCCGTCGTCCGACGGGCGCTAGCGCACAAATATTGTGCACAAGGGAGGTCCCTCCGTCGTCCGACGGGCGCTAGCGCACAAATACTGTGCGCAAGGCAGGTACCTCCGTCGTCCGACGGGCGTTAGCGCACAAATACTGTGCGCAAGGAGGTCCCTCCGTCGTCCGACGGGCGCTAGCGCACAAATATTGTGCGCAAGGGAGGCACCTCCGTCGTTCGACGGGCGCTAGCGCACAGTATGCGCTGCAGAAAAACCTGAGTCAGAGCCTCAGGTTTTTCTTTTCATTGGACTCCTTCACAGAACCCGCCGACCAGCACGCGGAGACACCCCATATTTACTTTTAAAACAACGGATGAAGTAAGGCAAGGAATTAAAGCCGGATGCTAGTGCTATTTCCGTAACGGGTAAGGAGGAATTGTGCAGCAACCTATGGGCATATTGAAGCCTATGGTCCTGGACATATTGTTGAAAGGATTGACCGATGATGGTACTGAACTTTTCGCTGAAATAGTTCGGGCTCCACGATGTGTGGGCGGCTGCTTGTTTCAGTGTAATGGGTTCGCGGAAATGGAAATCGATATAGTTCAAGGCTTTGCGCAGCTTACTTCGCTCAGACACATCGCTGGACGAAGTCTCTATGGTACTCTGGGGATCATTCGGAATCATACGCAGCAGATCAACAAGCAATCTGTCCAATGTGGCACGGATCGCTTGTTTTTTGCCGATTTGAGATGTCATGCTTTCCGCCAATAATCGGCGGCATTCCTTTTCGATGTCAGCCAAATGTTCACCCTCGCAGCGGACGGACAAGCGATTCGGCTGCCTAAAGAGCAAGAGTCGCAACTCCTCATCGAGCCACTCCTCGGTAAATTTCAAATTAATTAAACGAAGAGGAAAACCAGGATCAGGAGTAATGGTATGGAAATCGACAGGGGTTAAAAGGTAAACCGAGCCGGGGGTGAGTCGGGAGGACTCTCCGTTCAAAATTTGTGTGCCTTTTCCAGATAAAATAATCTCCATCTCAAAAAATTCATGGCCATGCAAATCGTGAAACCGACTTACCTCATACTCGGAGATACTGAAATGAAAAGACGGAGTAAGAAATTCATCGATCATATAGCGATAGGGCACTACTGCTTTTCGCATGTTTACGCTCCTCTACATGTCTTCCCATGTGTGTAGTATACAATATCATTCGCCTAAGGTGGAGGTTACAACGCAGTTTCCTTTCCATGCCTACGAAGGTTAGAGGAACTCACTTGATTTGGAGTTTTCTATCCTCAAGGAAAGGCAGCTTACCTACATATTTTTGGAGGAAAATGCCTAGTTCATAATATACATTCCCTTGGGCATCACCTAAAGTTGGGATATCGACCAAGATGGCAGTCAAAATTACAAAGCTAGGATGTGTTGGATGGATGGTAAGAATTTTCAAGAAAAATTTCGGAGTGACCCTGCTGGCACTGCCAGGTTTCCTGTTGATATTGCTCTTTAATTATGTGCCGCTTTACGGATTGCTGCTTCCTTTTAAGAATTATAAGTACAATCTGGGGATTTGGAATAGCCCTTGGGTAGGGTTGGACAATTTCGGATTCCTATTTAATGGCAATGTACTTTATCGTGTTCTGCGCAATACGCTCCTGTATAACATGGTATTCATTATTTTGGGGACGTTTCTCTCCATCGTCATTGCCTTATTGTTATTTGAGCTGAGTCGGAAATTTGTAAAGGTGTATCAAACGATTTTGTTCATTCCTTACTTTATTTCCTGGGTGGTTGCAGGCTTTGCCTTCAGGGCGTTGTTTGATATGGATCACGGTGTTATCAATAGCATCTTGGTTGCTGTGGGTAAAGCACCCATCCTCTGGTACAGCGAACCTCAGTATTGGCCATACATTTTGGTGGCAGCTGCTGTTTGGAAGGGACTCGGATATGGATCTGTCATCTATTACGCTGCTCTGATGGGGATTGATGCTGAGTATTATGATGCTGCGAAAATCGATGGAGCGAGTAAGTTTAGGCAAGCTTTTTCGATCTCAGTTCCAATGATCAAACCCATGATTACCATGTTGGTTATCCTTCAAATCGGAAGTATCTGCTACAGTGATTTCGGTTTGTTCTACAATGTGACGTTGAATTCATCCTTGATCTATCAGACAACAGATGTCATTGATACTTTCGTTTATCGTTCTCTGATTGATATGGGGGACATTGGGATGGCATCGGCAGCGGGATTTTTTCAATCGATCGTCGGGTTTTGCCTCGTTTTGTGTACCAATACTATCGTGAGAAGGATTAATCCTGAAAATTCACTTTTCTAAGGAGCATCGACTATGAATCCTCAAAAAGCAATTCGGTTACGACCTACACTAACAACGGGTAACTTAGTGATTCATATCCTATTTATCTTGTTGTGTGCCGTGTGTGTGTTTCCTTTCCTTGTCATTATCGRCACCTCGTTTCAAACGGAAAATGACATTATCAAATATGGGTATTCCATGATCCCTAAGAACTTTACGTTAGATGCGTATAAGGTGATTCTGCGTGAGCCAACAGTTCTGCTGAACTCTTATCTGGTTACGATCGGTACGACGGTCATCGGTTCTTTGATTGGGATGTGGGTGACCACGACCTACGCTTATGCGATTTCGCGCAAAGATTATTCCTACCGTACGTTCCTTGCCTTTTTCATCTTCTTCACGATGCTCTTTCATGGGGGGATGGTTCCTTCTTATATTCTCATGGTGAAATGGTTGGGACTCCGCAACAATATCCTGGCACTCATTTTGCCGTATCTGATTAGCGGTTGGTTCGTGCTCCTCATGAAAGGATTCTTGCAGACCATACCGGATGCCATCATCGAGTCAGCTAAAATGGACGGCGCAGGCGAGCTGCGAATATTTACGCAAATTGTTCTGCAAATATCCAAACCGGCATTGGCGACCTTAGGTCTGTTCTTTGCACTCCAGTACTGGAATGACTGGTGGCTGACCTTGCTCTACATGGATCAGAACAATTTAATGAAACTGCAATATTTACTTATTCGTGTTCTTAAAAATATGGAGTATTTGAATTCCAGTGAAGCCATTCAGTATGGACTTGTGAAACCAGGTATGCAAGTACCTTCCTTAACTGCTCGCATGGCGATGTGTATTTTGGCTGCAGGACCGATGCTGCTTGTTTTCCCACTGTTTCAGAAGTATTTTGTTCAGGGGTTAACGGTAGGTTCTGTCAAAGGTTAATAGTTTCAGGTGCAGGAGAAACGCGCTGCGTCTGTAAATTATATAAAGACAATATAAGGGAGGCAATCCACGTGAAAGGTCAAAAAACAAAAGCGTCAAAATGGTTTGGACCAGGAACATCCGTCTTGCTTGCAACAACGATTGTGATTAGCGGCTGCAGTACGGATAACAAAACGAGTGAAAGCGCTAGTCCAGCAGCTAGTAGTGCAGCAAGCACGAGTCCGACGAAAGATTATGTGGATATTAGCTGGTACATGCCAAAACCGATCGACAATATGAAGGATCAGGAAGCGGTTGAAGCGGCAGCGAACAAACTGATCAAGGAAAAATTGAACGCCAATGTACACTTTAATTTAATTGATAATGCGGGCTGGGAAGATAAAATCAAGTTGAAATCAGCTGCTGGCGAGCCTTATGATCTTGTATTTACTTCCAATTCTTCCAATAACTTAAATGCGAATGTGCAAAAGGGTGCCTTTATGCCCCTCGATGACTTATTGCAGAAGTATGGTCAAAATATTTTGAAGAAAGTAGATCCTCGTGCTTGGAAAGCAGTTACGTATAAAGGGAAAATTATGGCGATTCCTGCACAGACCCCTTACAGTCCGGCATCTGCGTATGTATTTAAAAAAGATTTAGTTGAAAAGTATAAATTTGATTATAAGAGCGTCAAGAGTCTTAGTGATTTAGAGCCATTCTTAAAAACAATTAAGGAAAATGAGCYGAACATGATTCCAGTTATTGCGACGGCCAATGGAGCTACCTCTGGCGTAGGATTACCCGACTATACAACAGTTGTAGGTGGAATATCTTTTAGCGAGAAGGATGGTAAATTCGTCAAAACACTTGATATTCCACAGAATTATGAAAATTATCGAATTATGAATGATTTCTATAAGAAAGGCTATATTGCCAAAGATGCGGCGATCAAAACGGACTATTTGGCTGAAGCGAAATCCGGGAAATATGCCGTGTTGCGCGATTCAGGCGGTTATACCGAGGATGGGTCGAAATCGACGAGCACGTATGGATTCCCAACGGTTGAAACATTTAGCTCACAACCAACGATTTCAACTGGCTCTATGACAGCAGCAGCGACAGCGATTAGTGCAACGTCGAAGAATYCAGAGAGAGCGATGATGCTGCTCGATTATATTTGGAGTGACAAGTACTTATTAAATACACTTGCTTATGGCGTTGAAGGTAAAAATTACATCGTTAAATCGGGTACGGTTAAAGATGCTAACCCAACGATCGAGGCTAAAAGCGGTGCTGAACAAACATGGGCGATTTGGCACAACTGGCTTGGGCCGCTTTGGGATCAATGGGATTCCAACTGGAATTCAACGAAAGCCTTAGAAGCGATGAAAAAAACAAACGACAACGGTAAGGCATCGGGTCTGCTTGGATTTGTCTTTAATAATGAGCCGGTCAAGACCGAGATTGCGCAAATCAATGCGGTTAATAAAGAGGCGAATCCGATCTTTACGACGGGATCCATGCCGGATTATCCGAAGTACGTCGAGGACACGAAGAAAAAGCTGGTGGAAGCTGGTATAGACAAAGTGATGGCTGAGATCCAGAAGCAATATGATGCTTGGAAGGCAGATAATAAATAAAGTTAAACTCGTGACAACAATGACTCTACTAATTTAAAGTAGGGTCATTGTTTTAATAAAAGCTAATCCAATAGGAAAGGGAGTTTATTGATGATTAAAAAGCTCTTAGGCATGATTATTACATTCTCATCTGTATGCGCTTTCATTTTTGCTTTCCAGCCAACGGATGAGCGATGTATGGGGTTGCGATGTGGGAAGGCTATCCGGAGTGGGACTTGATCGATGGCAAGCTTCAGTATTCCGGGATACAGCCTAATATGAAAGAAGGCTATCAAATGAGAAATTCTAAAATGGGTCTGGACATGTACACTAAACCAAGCAAAAAGATCAAGCTCACATATAATAGGGACATCATAAGGATAAGGGTTGATTCAGATGCCATCTATAATCGGTACCTCAAAAGTAGTCACTAACTCAGGAAACATAATCAACGGTGAATCATTAATAATTATGGCGCCAACTCAAATCTCCAAATCTTTCAATGGGGCCGACGCCAGCGTTACTGGTGCCCACGCCATGACGTTTTCTTTCTTTAGCGTAACGATAACGTTGAGTCCGAACGGTAATGGAGAGTTATCAAAGCATCGAAGAAAGCGCACTCGAACTGGCTTGACGGTTAAATCACGAAATGGGTATCAACCTAGTGCGAAACCATCCACTTGACCATATATTGGTATTGATACCCAGCACACTCAACTTATTCGTCACCCTCATTTATAAAACGAAAAAAACGGTCTGTATTCGCATCTACTTCGCGATAAGACCGTTTTTGTGATGTTGGTATAAGGTCAGCATCTTGGCATTAAAAACGCCTGTCCGGTAATCCAATGATTGGCTTAGGTGAGGAGCTGCTGCTTCCTTCAGATGAATGATTTGGATGGAGCACGTGAGAGCCCTGTTTCAAGCGTCTTACTGCACGGTTGTTTGATACAAAAAAGAGAGACGCTGTGAAAGTTAGATTGTATATCAAGCCTCCGATAAAGGGAGACTTTTTTATGATAAAAACAACGAGAAAAAACGGTCCGTAATTTATTTCGCGGCCGTTTTTTCTAATTATTATTAGTGTTAGTTTAAGGAATTACCATACAAAAGCTGATGTGATGATAACCAAAAGAATAAAAAGAACCAAAATAGCTGCTGCGCTTGAACCGTAACCTGCACAACTTCCACCGTAACCAACTGCTCCCATGTGTACTCATTCCCTTCTGGTGATTTGTAACTACGGTATAAAATATGTTCGTTAAATAGTGATTGATTGGACATTAGTCAGGTATTCTTTGCTGGAAGGAAAAAAATGCCTGTTGGGCGAGTGTAAGGGGTTTTAAAACAGCATCCACATTGTTTTTCAGGTGCACATTTACATTTGTCCCCACATTTACAATTTGGATTATGACAATTCGGGTGATGACAATATAGAAATCTCTATTCAACAATTTTTGATTATGTAGTGTGCAGAATCATTGATGAATATTGAGAGGATGTTATGAATCGGAATCGTCTTGTAACATTCCTGAAGCGTTCACCGACATAATTTCGCGGCTGAACTATCGAGGAACGAGAGTTCAATAAATACGAAGAACGAAGAAACGGCATAGAAAAACACCCCTTAGCAGACTTCGGTTGAACCTGAATGGTTATCCGATATCTCGACTAAAGGGTGCTTTTAATAAGTGGGGAAATCTGTTATTCTTGTGCGTTGGATTCGTCTTGTTTCTCTGCGATAAATCCATTGATGCTCTCTTTGCGGCGAGCATTTTTGGATTCGATGCTCTCTTTGTCTACAGCAGAAATTTCATCCGCATGTTCATCCAAGTATTCCTCAGCTTCGTTTAGATTGGCCATTGTATTATCGATGGCATTCTGAATACGGGCTGGGTTATCTTCGCGATTGTCTGGCTTAGCCATAGTAGTTCCCTCCCTTTGTTGCGATAAATTAACATCCTGTTATACGATTCCAAATGATCAATCAAATTATTCATTCAAACAAAAAAACGGCTACGCCTAGGATGAAAGCCTAGGTAATTAAATTTAGACATATTACCTTAATATTGCACATTGCTCGCATTAAAGCGCAATCCTCTACGTGGAAGGTAAACCTAAATCTTTATCAATTGGGAGGAATGACAAGGGTGAATTTATTGGTTATTGAATTATTAGTACGATCGTGCTAAATTTTTATCCATGAGTACTAAATTCTGCCTATTTATTCGGATTGAGGCTTTCCGCTTCATTGCATATTATGAAGGTACCACCCTTCGGGGAGATAGTTAAGGGAGGCCGCGATGAACGAGACCGCATTTGACGAACCATTATTTGCAAGCTTGAAGCCGGGCTTAACCTCGTTCTGTTACCGAATGCTAGGCTCCATGGACGATGCGGACGATGCCGTTCAGGAGACGAGTATTCGGGTCTGGCAGAGCTGGAGCACGTTCAGACAGGATTCCTCGTTCAAAACTTGGGTCTATCGGATTGCCTCCAACCTGTGCTTGGACAAGCTGAGACAATCCAAACGCCGCGCACTTCCCGTTGACCTGTTCGACCCGGCCGTCTCCATCGTCGAGCCGCGCGACACGCTGCCGGACTCTGCCTGGATCTGGCCGTCTCCCGACTTTGGGGGCAATCCGGAGGATCGGCTCGTCCGCAGAGATACCCTTCAACTGTGCTTCATCGCTCTCCTGCAGACCTTGCCTCCGCGGCAGCGCGCGGTACTCATTTTGAAGGATGTATTTGAATGGTCCTCCAAGCGGATCGCGGAAACGTTGGCGATGTCGCCGGCAGCGGTGAACAGCGCCTTGCAAAGAGCCCGAGAGACGATGGACCGGGCGCAGCTTCGCTCGGATGAGCTCAGCAGCATGGACGTTCAACCGGAACAGCAGCTGCTGTCCCGGTATGTGGAGGCCTTCGAGCAATTCGATATTGCTGCGCTCGTCGCGTTGTTCCACGAGGAAGGCTGCATGTCGATGCCGCCTTTCGAAATGTGGATCCGTGGCAAGGAAGATTTGTCCGCTTTCTATTCGCTTACTCGCTGGCATTGCGAAGGTTCGCGATTTGTGCCCATTACGGTGAATGGCGGTTATCCGGCGTTGGCCCAGTATATGCCTGGCAAAGAGGGCTCTGGCCTGGTACCTTGGGGCATCCACGTCATCGAAACCAAAGAAAATCAAATCCTGCACGTTCAAAACTTCATTCATACGCCATTATTTTCGCGATTTGGGCTGCCTGAGCGAATTGACCAATGAATTTCGTCATTAGCTTACGTCTATATCATTGAGAATAACCAAACGACGAATATCATGAGAAAGGTGTCGGCGGCAAGTTTCTGACACGGATGGAAGCGAAGGATGGCAGCATGGGCTTTGATTTTGGCGGCGTCTACGATGTCGTGAATCGGCATGAGGCGATCGGCTACACCATGGAAGACGGAAGAAGAGTGGATATTGCTTTCGTCGATCAAGGGAATGAGACGAAGGTCATTGAAACGTTCGACGCGGAAAGCTCCAATCCCGTCGAGTTCCAGCAAGCAGGCTGGCAAGCGATCATGGACAATTTCAAAGCCTATACCGAACAAAACTAATCATCGCGAAGAAGACGCCGGGGAAGATGCCCGGCGTCTTTCTTTTTGAACCCTAGTACGAGCGTGCTCTCCGTTAGCCTTAACCTTGTGCCGCATCCATGTTCATGTAGTTAATGGCCCACAGATGGCCGTCCAAGTCCACGAAGCCCCAATGATACATGATGGACCCATGATCTTCAGGTTCAGCGTGCAATTTCCCGCCCAAGGAGACCGCGGTATTCACGATTTCATCGACCTTTTCCCGGCTCTCGAAGGCCAATGCGATCGTCATCTGCGCATACTTGCTCGTATCGACGGATTGCTTCTCCGTGAGCGTATTAAAGAATACTTGATTGATCAGCATGACCTGCAGGTTGTCGCCGATCACGATGGCTACCGAATTCTCGTTCACGGGGAATTGCGGGTTGAGCTCGAATCCGAGTCCGGTGAAGAACGCTTTCGATTGTTCTACGTTTTTTACAGGTAGGTTGAAGCTCGTGAATGCGGACGTTAATGCCATTTTCAAAACACCTCTTCGTCAAATTAGTTTGTGTTCATTTATGCCTTCGTTTATATAGACGACAGCCGATCCGGGAATTCATCGGTCTCATGGATTCGGAAGCGTAAATTTTGAAAAATAACTTGGTATTGAGTTCGGATACCCGCCATTCCCGTAAGGTTGCTTATTCTTATTGTGCAGGGATAAAGTTTGAACCTCTCTAAAAAGGAAATACGCTCGGTTCATTAAGCTATCGGGCAGATATGTTGAACAAGTTAAAATTACCGTTACGTTATATCCTAATTTTGGTAGAATAATAGAAATAACGTTGGAGGTGTGCTTGTGAAAACAATAAAGGTTTATCATTACGACGCATTCAGTAATATTCCCAACATGGGAAACCCAGCGGGGGTAGTATTGGATGGCGAAAATCTTACTGAAGAGCAAATGAGAGAAGTGGCGGAAAAAGTAGGGTTTAACGAAACGGCTTTCCCACTTAAATCTGATAATGCTGATTTAAGAATTCGTTTTTTTACTCCAGGTCATGAAATAAATCTTTGTGGTCACGCAACAATGGCAACTATTTATGCGTTAAAAACGAAAGGGTTGTTGGGTGATAAAACTGATTTTACAATTGAAACAAAAGCAGGGGTTTTGCCGATTAGACTTAATTCAAACGACGGACTTTACATAACAATGAGGCAAGCTGTTCCCCAATTTCAAGAATTTAATGGCTCTTATCAAGAATTGGCTCTTTCTATGGGAATTGAAGAGAGCGATATTGAGACAGAACTACGAACCTTGTATGGTAGCACAGGTACGTGGACATTGTTAATTCCAATTAAAAGTCTTGCTGCTTTCAAACGAATGAAGCCAAATAACAAGCTTTTTCCGAATATTTTAAAGGAAATGCCTAAAGCATCTATCCATCCTTTTTGTGTAGAAACATACGATACCAATGCGCATATGCACGCTCGTCATTTTTCATCACCGTTTTCTGGTACAATTGAGGACCCAGTTACTGGTACTGCCTCTGGGGTAATGGGAGCTTATTATGCAAGATTTATAAAAAAGGAGTCTGAAACTTCATTAAGCCTTTTAATTGAACAAGGTCAGGAAATCGGAAGGGATGGCAGAATCCGAGTAACAGTAACAAATGGAGATGTCATAGAAATTATGGGTAGTGCTGTTTATGTTAAGGACTTTGAGGTATCAATTCATGTTGACACTCGACAAAAATAAAAAAAGTTGGAAATGACGGAGTTATAAAAGAGCTTGTTAGCAAGGGGCTAGATGCTCAAGTAACCAACTCAATACAGGATTTACTTGAATTGGACAACTCATCGTTTGAAATTGTATCAAGAAAATATGGAATCCAAGATAAGCCTGGCGCACTAGAAGTCCAATCACTTCAAAATATCATTCATGACTTAGGATTAGAGCAAATATGTAAGTTTGATCCCTTCTTGTCACGTGGGTTATCTTTTTATACAGGAGCGGTCTATGAGATCTTTGATGACTTCTGTCTCTTTCTCTTCAAGCTTAGGCGGTGGTGGTCGTTATGATGCCATAATTGGACAGCTAATCGGTAGAGATGATATTCAGTATCCAACAGTAGGAATTTCTTTCGGTATGGAATCAATCATGGCGATGCTTGAGAGTCGCCCAGCTCAAATTTCAAGTGCTTTAGTCGTTGTCATTCCTATAGGGGAAACTGTAACAGAAGTGCCTAAAACAGCAGCTAAACTGCGAGCAAGTGGTTTTCGTACAAAGACAGATACGAGTGGGCGAAAGTTAAGGAAATCTCTAGCAACCGCCTCATCTAAGGGAATTCGGTATGTGATTTTGATAGGTAAAAATGAAGAGAAACTTGGAAAACTACGGTTGAAAGACATGGACGAGCAGAAGGAGTTAGTACTGAGCATTCAGGAGGTTATTGACTTAATCTCCACAACTATTACGTCAGTGGGCTAAAGCTCTATGGCTCATAATTGGAAACTAATTACAATATTGTAGTGACTGCCGATAAACTGGCAGCCCTATTACGCTAAAGGGCTTATGCAACATCGAGCTATCGAAAACTCAGAAGGGTGGTGCGGAGTAACAATGTATATTAGATTTCATGGTAATTATAATAGTCCTAAAACTAAAAAACCTTTTGKAATCTTTGTAGTAATATATCACCTATATCGTGATGGAAAGCTTTCTGAATGGGAGAGCAAGCTATATCTCGAGACCAAAGATTGGTTTGAACGAAATTTACCTAACCCACCGTATTATGAGGATAATAATTCAATTAACGCTGTAACTTGGTTTAAAGATGTTGATAGAACAGAAACCATGCTAGTTCATCTGGAACCTTTCTTTGGAATTGCTGAGAAACATCGAATAGAAATAATAAAATCTGTTTCCAGAGAACTTCCTGGAGTTCTTGCATACGAGGATGAATATCAAGTTGGAGTATTCTAGAATGTTGCCTATTAATAAACATAATGATAATTGGAACGCAGAAGAACAACTTAAGAATATTGAAAATCTAACAATTGTACGTCACTTACAAAAACCTAGACGAGGCTGCCAGCATTAATCGGCAGCCTCGTAAAAATAACGGGAAGACAAGGACAGTCACATATCGAAGTAGATTGCTAAGTATGTGTAATGAAATGATTTCTTTAGTAGCATAGAAGAGATCAGTAGCAATACTATTAAAACGGTGTTAACCGTTTACATATTTAGACACAGAGAAAGAAGCCTTCACGCGTTGGTGCAGGGCTTCCTTGCACGTTGGCAAACTTGGTTTAGCTCGGCTGGCCTATTGTCGCAGCCTCATTGGATGTCTCCGCTTCACCCACACGCTCCTCATTGTTCGCAGCCACTGGTGTCTCCGTTTCCTTCTGAGGCACCAGAATTGTCACGACGATATCATTCGGGTCCGATTTCATTTCAATGCCGGAGGGCACTACAATTTGACTGACATGCAGGTTGTCACCTAGCCCCAAGCTAGATACTTCCACTTGAATGGAAGTCGGAACTTGGCTCGGCATGCAGCGAATCTCGATGTTGTGCATCTGAATTTGAAAAATCCCGCCATCATGCACACCCACAGCATCACCAATAAATTCCAGCGCCACGACCGTTTTGATCGGCTCATCCATATTAATTTGATGGAAGTCGATGTGGGACAACTCGCGGTTCAGCGGATTGCGTTGGATTTCATTAATCATGACAGGTTGACTTCTCGTACTGCCAGAGATAGTCAAATCAATAATGGCATGAGGATTTTGCCGAAGCACGACCTGCAATTCTTTCAAATCGATGCTTAGGACCGTAGTCGCCATTTTCTTGCCGTACACGACAGCGGGAATTTTCCCTTTGGAACGCATTTGCTTAATTTCTGATTTTGTTGCTTCTTCGCGGACTTCCGCTTGTAAAGAGACAGCCATATGAAAAACCCCCTAAAATTTAGCCCGTTATCCAATGGAGCCATAGCTCACACCCGGGTGATTTACAGCTAGTTCATAACATACCCCAACTTTCGAGGTTCCATCCCCGAAATAAACTGTTGGGCAGTTTGCGATAATGAACTCTCGACATCAGAGAGGGATTAAAGAGCAATGCTACGAATAAATACATCTTATTCTTTATTGAAATGAGTGATGGGTTTTTAGGATTTAATGAGGAAAACTTCTGGATTAGTGTAAATGCACTTGAAAGAGACTTTGGACTATTGTTTGACAACGTAGTAAATCAAGCTAAATCTTAAGCAAACGATTTTATCGTGATGGCAGCCTTAGAAAGAGGTAACCTAATTAAAATATATCGAGTTCGGTATAGAGAATACCTGGATCGTTCGTTC
Organism: Paenibacillus sp. 01T442; assembly: GCF_056398345.1. Lineage (NCBI taxonomy): Bacteria > Bacillati > Bacillota > Bacilli > Caryophanales > Paenibacillaceae > Paenibacillus > Paenibacillus sp. 01T442. The sequence goes on along the minus strand of NZ_JBFTPF010000017.1, from coordinate 19,506 downwards.
GGAGAGCATGTTTGTCGAAAAGAAGCCTGCAGCCTGCTAGTCAAAGCGGGAGCTGCAGGCTTCTTCTCGTTTTGCTTGGGTCTGGCACAATAGGCGCTGCCCAGTTGACGTGAAAGAGAAATGCTTATGAGCTGATCTTCCCTGCGCGAGCCTTTTTGTGTGCTGCCCGGGAAGCCGCACCGACGCGGAAGTAACCGAAGGCCGCGGCCGACATGAGCGCGGCGACGGCGACGCCGGCGGCGCCGATCCAGGTGATGGCGGTCAGCGAAGAGCCTTCCACGACGATGCCGCCGATGCCCGCACCGGCTGCCATAGCTAGCTGCACGACGGAGCTGTTCAGGCTAAGCATGATGCTGGTCGCTTCGGGCGCGAGAGAGATTAGATGATACTGCTGCGTCGGACCAGACGACCAGGCGGAGAAGGACCAGAGCATKAGCAAAKGGAACATCAGCCCCGGCGAATGGGCGGCGAACGAAATCACGACCAGCCAGGTTGCGTGGAACAGCATGCCGGTCACTAGTGTGCTCTTGAATCCCCACCGGTCGGTGCCGAACCCGCCAAGCTTGGAACCGATCAGACTGGCAATGCCAAACGCGAGCAGCGCGATGCTGACAAATTTCTCGCTCATGCCCGTAATATCGAGCAGAAAGGGGGAAATATACGTGTAGGTGATGGAATAGCCACCTAGCCAGAAGAACGTTATGCTGAGCGCGACGACGATTTTCGGATTCTTGAGCAGTTTCAGTTGGTCGCGCAGCGGTACCGGCTGCTCGCCGTCCGTCTTCGGAATCGTGGAGGCAATGAGCAGCAACGCCAGTAGTCCGAGCAGTCCGATGCCACCGAAAACCACCTTCCAGTCATAGGCGGAAGCGACTAGCCTACCAAGCGGTACGCCGACGATCAGTGCTGTACTGAAGCCCATGACGAGCGTGGCAATGGCACTACCCTGCTTCTCCACCGGTGCGAGTTTCGCAGCGACCGTGAGCGCCGTCACAACGAATACGCCGCTGCTGAGCGCTACGATAACGCGAGAAACGATGAGGGCACCGAAGCCAGAGAACAAGTAGGCTGCGACATTGCCGATGATGAATACCGAGAGCGCGTATAGCATCAGCTTTTTGCGGTCGACTTTGGCAGCGGCTGCCATCAGGAAAGGCGTCCCGAACCCGTATGCAAGGGAGAACACGGTGATCAGCTGGCCTGCTGCTGCGACCGAGACGCCGATATCGTCAGATACTTTATCCAGAATACCGGCAATGATGAATTCGGAGGTACCGACGAGAAAGCTTACTAAAGCAAGCATATAAATTTTCAAATTGTAAGACAAACGTTCCAGCTCCTTATCCATTTCTCTCTATATTATATATTTTTATATTTCTAAATATATCGAAATATACGGCAAAAAAAATGGCTACCCCAGTAGATACKGGGCGTACTTTCGCGCGACTTCTTTATTAACGCTGTAATAAATGTACGTTCCGTCTTTGCGCAGCGTGAGCAGGCCGCATTCCGTAAGCTGTTTCAAGTGATGCGACAGCGTGGAACCGGCAACGGACTCGAGCTTGCTACTGATGTCGGAGCAGCAGAGATTCATCTCTTCCGTAAGAAGCATCGCTATTTTGATCCGGGTCGGCTCTCCGAGTGCTTTGTAGACTTTCACTGCCTGTTTGACTTCCTCGTTGTCCTCGACCATGGGTTCTCACCGCCTTTTCAAATGTATTTCGAAAACTATAGAAACAAGAGTAACACAACTAGGCAGCCATTGTAAATGGGCAATTTGACGAATGGATGGGGTTAGACTCTGAAGTAGAGTAGATATCTGGATAGGTAATCGGTTGCCGCGGTATGCGCATGGACGTCTGTTACTACGAAAGGCCGGTCTTAATCTAGCTGAAAGTACGTCGGGGAAACGAAAGGGACAGATCGTCATATCGAAACGAGGAGATTCTACTTTACGAAAATATCTGTTTCTCGCTACCATCCAGCTCATAGGTGTCAATTCTGTATTTCGAGAACTACATGAGTATAACGTTAAAGTTAAGCATATGAAGAAGCAGAGATCTGTATTTAAACTGCTGGGAAAAGTAGCTCGAATCTTAATCAGTATTCCGTCCGCTAAACGCGATCGGTCTCCACACCTTGGATAAGTATGACGATGGAATGTTAGGGCTAAGACCCGTAGAACCATGGGATGGTAAACTCCTAGGGTATTCGTGGAATATGCGTGCAGTAGAGTAAGAAGTAGAGGAAGGCCGGTAGGGTTCCTCTGTTCCCGCGCGCTCAATAAAAGGATACCTCATCACAAAAGTTTACTTTCCAGGTAACCGTAATTTATCCAGGTGATGAAATCCTGCGAATGAGTGAGTAAACGAAAGATAAACCGTTAAAATCGAGGGACGGGCAGTAATGTTCAAAACATTTAAAGAGATTTTTGTAAAAATAAGGTACTATACTAGTAGAGTTTTTCTATATGGTAGTTATATAGTATTTATGTTTGGAAGAATGAATGGGAAATTGGAGTTGAGAAAGTGCTCAAAGAAGAATTAAGAATAATCGTGGGAAATAATTTTTCTCTACCACAAGGAATAGATGAATATTCAATGGTTCAGAAAGTTGTCGATTTACTTTCTTCTACAGATCCAGAGTTACGTGATAAGTTAGCGTATAGGATACTAAATAATTGGCTACTGGAAAAAAAGTTGCTTCCAGATGATCAATTAGTGAAATTGCTCGATAATGCTATTTCTCATAATATGTTATTCAATAGGATTGGAGAAGTAGGTACAGATAGTATCTTTTTGCGTTCCTTTTCCTCATTATTAATTGCATTGTTGCTAATCCGTGATAATAGGGATCAATACTTAACCGAAAATAACGTTCATAAAATAATGAATAAGCTAATCACCTATTGTAAGAGTGAAAAGGATTATCGTGGCTATGTAGAAGGAAAAGGTTGGGCACATGCAGCAGCCCATATTTCTGATGCCCTTGATGAATGTGTCCGCAACAGGTACGTAGGGTTAGAAGGGTGCAAGTTGGTGTGGAGTGGACTAAACTCAATACTTGAAAGTGCTCCAGAGGTGTTTAGTTCAGAAGAGGATGAGCGTATAGCTACTACTGTAACTGCAATGGTGGAGTTGGGGAAAGTACCTCTCTCGGTATTATGTGAGTGGCTTATGGATGTAAAATTACCTACAGTGAATGAATTAACTAGAAGACATAGTCGAATTAATTTCAAGCATTTTACACGATGTCTTATGATACGATTATCTGAAAAAGGATTGCTGGGTGCGGGAAATGATCTGATAAGGGTTGAGAGGAGATTTAATCCGTACATCGAATAAATTATTTCCGAAGCAACAATTGATAATCGACAGCGTCTATATTTTGACAACAATAAATGGAATTGAGTGAGGGAGATAATGCGTAAATTCAGTGTTTTTGTAATGGTCTCCAGTATACTTTTGGCAATTTACTTTATTGGTCTCACTGCACAAATAACTAGTGGCGACCGAATTTGGTGGGGATTATCTAAAGATAGTTCGGAGTATTTTTATTTACCATGTATTGTACTGGCATTCATTAGTTTGATTGTTTATTTAAAATCTAAAGATTAAATAAAAATCGCGTTTTTTTATCCCTTAATAGGAATATGGTTCGTGCGATGATCTTGGAATGCAGCACCTTATGACTGGAAAAGAGGCGTATTTTGTAGGTGAACGACTGTTTTTTACTCATGTGTGGACGTGTATCCAATCGATGTCATCAACACAGGAGTATATTGTATAGCAATGTATCTCTGGTGGCAGAAGGAGGTGGACGTTCGTGACATCCCAAATTCGGAAAGAGGACGTTCGTAAAATGGTCGGGAAACAAATTATGGCACTGAAAAAAGACGGAACAAGCGTATCAGGTAAATTGGTCAGAATTAGTGGGAACACGTTGATTGTAGCTCCACAAAAAGGCGAAAAAGTAAAGGTTAAAGCGATCATTCCTTTGGTATTGTTTGATCTCTTAGCCATCGGCACTGAACCTTTTGCATTCGGTGGTTTTGGTGGGTTCCCGTTTGGCGGCGGCTTTGGCGGCTTCGGTGGTCCAGGATTCTGGTGGTAAAATGAAATAACGGGGATGCACCGAAAGATTTATTTCGGCGCATCCCTTTCTCATTGAAATTTTTATATAAGGGCGGGGTTCCATTAAGCGCCCACAGCCCACTCATCTCATATTTCAACCTTCATTTACCATAAAAAGTCACCCTGATATAAAGATTATGGGTGACTTTTTTTATGATAAGAACAAGGAGAAAAACGGCCCGTGTTATATTTCGCGGCCGTTTTTTCTCCTTGTTTGTTTGTTTGTGTTAGATTAAGGAATTACCATACAAAAGCTGATGTGATGATAACCAAAAGAATAAAAAGAACCAAAATAGCTGCTGCGCTTGTGCCGTAACCTGCACAACTTCCACCATAGCCTACTGCTCCCATGTTTACTCATTCCCCTCTGGTGATTTGTCACTACGGTATAAAAATATGTTCGTTAAATAGGTTTGATTGGACGTATGAACCAATTAGATTGTCGGAATAACCGGCATTCGAAAAAAAGAACTCGGATGGTACGTTCATTGTGGGGAAAACGTGAAGTATATGGAATTATGAGGGAATTAAGTAAATCCAGTCCTCGGATCACGGGGATGGATGACTAAAATGTATCAGATTTATTTTTGTTAAAGTGGCCCGGTTTCGGGTTCCAGGGCTATTTAACATATGCCAAGCGGTATACTGTTCAGCATAAGGATTGAGAGCTGACATTCCATCAACTGGAATAATGACATCGTATCCTCGGAATGCAGCACTAGTGGCTGTATGAAGGACTGCACCATTAGCGGCATAACCGGTAATCAGAACGGTTTTAATGCCATGCTCATGCAATATTTGTTCTAAYTCAGTTTTGTAGAACTTATCAACGTTTGACTTCACAACAGGATCATTTGGCAATGGGGCTATCTGCGCGGCAATATCCGAGAGGCTTCCCGTTCGTGTAAGGCTATAAACGACAAGCATGCGCCGTTCACGACTTTTCGCCAATAGTTGATTAATTTTAGAAATGGAGGCAATACAACGAGGATTATTACATATAGAGGTCTCCATATCCAATACTAGGAGTGCACTTGTTTTGGGGTCCACTGAAACGGATTGCAGCTGAGGGGGAGGAGGAGCAGGAATAGCGTTCCATCCATCTATGATAGTTGAATCCTTTCTTCCAGCGTAATTGTTCACATGAAGCCCATGACTACATGGCGTGCAGTATTCACACCAAACACCGTACTGGGGACAAAAATAGATCATTCAAATCCACCTCTGGGCCGCTTATTTGATAATAGATTATGTACGCAAATAGGAATAGGTGAGGCGGGGTTTCATGGAAAATTCCACAATTAAACATAGTGGGACATCTGTCGTTCATACGCTTTCTTAAGGTATTAACCGTGAGGAGGTCTCCACTCATATGCTCTTAAAAGTAAAACTTCAAAAATTCGTCGATAAACTGCCGATTCCCAAAACTATTTCCCCGATCAACCAATACAAGAAAGGTTCCTATTATGAAGTGACCATGAGGGAATTTACCCAAAAACTACATCGTGATCTTGGGCCTACCCGTCTATGGGGTTACAACGGAATGTACCCGGGCCCTACTTTCGACGTGATGAAGAATGAAACGACATATGTCAAATGGATGAATGACCTGCCAAAAAAACATTTTCTCCCCGTCGATACGACCATTCATGGTGCAGAAAAAACACTTCCACAGGTAAGGACTGTGGTTCATTTACACGGTGGAAAACAGCATGACCATAGTGATGGTTACCCTGATGCTTGGTTTACGAGGGATTTTGAACAAACAGGACCTATGTTTCAAAGGAAAGTATGCGAGTATCCCAACCTTGAAGCCACTACGTTATTTTATCATGACCATACAATGGGTATTACAAGATTAAACAATTATGCGGGTCTTGGAGGTTTTTTTATCATCCGTGATGAGCATGAGCAATCCTTAAATCTACCGAAGGGAAAATATGAGATACCGCTTATGATTCAGGATCGCTCGTTTAACCCGGACGGCTCTCTCTATTACCCCGCTACTCCAGATAAAAACAATTCTCGTCTTCCTTATCCCTCAATTGTCACACCTTTTGACGCAGATTACATTTTGGTTAACGGCAAAGTATCCCCCTATCTTGAAGTAGAACCGAGAAAATATCGATTTCGTATATTAAATTACTGTAATAGTCGAGCCATCACATTCAAACTGGACACTGGACAGCCATTGTATCAAATTGGAACTGATCGCGGATTACTGGAGAAACCAGTGAAAATGAATGAGATCCTCCTTCTAACAACCGAACGTGCGGATGTGATCGTCGATTTTTCTCGATTTTTCGGTAAGACGATCGTTCTTAAAAATGTCTTCAAGGGGGCCTCGCCCGAAACAACCGATGTGATGCAGTTCAGAGTAGCCACTCCTTTAAAAGGTAAAGATACCAGTTCTCTTCCAGATCATTTATTGAAAATCGATTTTCTTTCAAGAGAAATGGCAACAAGGACAAGAGATCTTACACTCGTTAGGGTGGAGGATGAATATGGAAGATCGTTGAATTTACTGGACGGTAAAAGGTGGAGTGATCGTATATCCGAGAAAATGGAATTAGGAACTATTGAGATCTGGCGGTTAATCAATCTGTCAAATGATGACCACCCCATTCATCTACATGTTGTTGACATGCAAATTCTTGAGCGCCAGCCTTTTAACGTTGCTCATTTCCAAGCCACTGGAGAACTTACATTTACAGGGCCTGCAGTTCCTCCTGAACCTAACGAAAGGGGATTTAAAGATACGATTCGTGCTCCCGCTGGTAACGTTACTTCTTTTATTGCGAGTTTCGATCCTTTCACTGGACTTTTTGTATGGCATTGTCACATGCTCGAACATGAAGATTACGATATGATGCGACCTTTTGAAATCCTGAAGAAAAAAAAGAGATTTAAAAATATACTTATGAGAATGATTAACTGGAAACGATAGTACTTGACACAGTTTGCCGGCGTGACAATGTCAGCCCGTTGAGTGATTTGACACTAACATGTAAGGCAATAAGCCTATTTTACAACTAACTACGAACTTGTTATGACAGTAGCCCATACAATACATGGTTAAATGACTATATCATCATAAACGGAGGACAACACATATGGGCTTTCACGGAGGATTGGGAGGTTTTGAGCACGGAGGTTCTGAGCCAGGCACGGAGGTTTTGGGAGCCCATATAGCTTTGGCGGTTTTGAAAGGAGGTGGTAAACCATGCAATTCTCCTATCCAGTTTACCCCTTCCTGGGTTATCAAACCAAGTTAGTACAGGAGCCTATAGCTTTTCCACCACAACATCAGGATCAAGTCCCTGGTTTAGAGTATCTCATGGTACCTCGTCCTATTTTTGATTACCCTGGGTATGTCGGTAGCTGCAAGCTGAAAGGGAAGGTTGCGATCATTACTGGAGGCGATAGCGGATTTGGACGTGCAATTGCAGCCGCTTATGCTAAAGAAGGAGCCGACTTGGTTATTGTATATTTAAATGAACATATTGATGCGGAAGAAACCAAAAAGTATGTTGAGCAATTCGGAACTCGCTGTCTGTTATTAGCCCGAGATCTTCGCGATCCAGCGAGTTCGCCAGATATAATAGCTGAAACGCTCAATCATTATAATAGACTTGACATCTTAATCAATAATGCTGCTGTTCAACCTTTTACAAACAGTATAATGGACATTTCCAATGAACAACTCGAAAACACTTTTCGAACTAACATATTCCCCTTGTTTTATTTGACTAAAGCGGCTTTACCTTATTTGGATAAAGGCAGCGCCATCATCAATACAACTTCAAGGGTCGCCTACGAAGGAGATAAGGATGTCATTGATTACTCTACAACTAAAGGTGCAATAGTAAGTTTTACTCGCAGTATGGCGCTGTCTTTGGCAGAGAGAGGGATCCGTGTCAATGCGGTCGCACCTGGTCCGTCATGGACGCCGCTTAATGTGAGTACCTACTCCAAGGAACATGTAGCTACTCTAGGCACTGACAGCCCGTTCGGCCGTGCAGCACAACCTTTCGAGGTAGCACCAGCATTCGTATACCTTGCAGCAAATGAATCTATGTACGTAACAGGTCAAGTAATTCATGTAAATGGAGGTTTGATTCGTTACTCATAACAAGCGAATGTGTGGAGTTTCGGTGTGAAGCTAAGAACTAACAAAATATTTCAAGTTAAACGTTTGTTTGGTATCGCTTTTTTCACCTAGAACTCTTACATTCGCTTTTTTGTGCTTATAAGGGGCCATTCATGAGGATTGGATTCGAATGCCCACGAAACTGGAAATGGAAATATACAGGTAGCGGACTCGCAAGTCACAATTCAATAAGGCGTAAAAAGATGGATGGTTATTGCGTCATGTGTACTGGCAACGAGCCTTATGACAGGATCGCATTTGCAAAGTCCGAAACAAGCAATGCTAATGAGAGCAAGTCGGATAATATGAAAGTTAACGTTGATCTGAAAGTGAATGCTAAATTGGATGTGACTGTTACATCCGATACTTATGGCAATCAAGGTGGCAATGGATACAAGGGGCTGCTCAACGCGATCAACAATGTGAAGGACAAGCCTGCAGGGGCAGTTATTGCCGATCTTCTTTTGACAAAATACGAGACTCAGCTTACTGCTGAAATGAAAGCTGAGCTTGAGGCCATCAAAGAGAAGGACGCAGCCTTATCGGCGTTTGCTGATCTGTTAGATAGAACCGGGAGCGTAACCGACGCGGTTTACGTTCAAAAGGAAGCTATTATTGCAAACGTTACAAATCTTGATTCTTACAAAAAACTTGGTAAATTGTACGATAAACTAGGGAAAAAAGGTGTGAAATTATACGTAAACGGTGAAGAGCCAACTTTCGAGGTAGCTCCATTTATCCGCGAAGGCAACACTTTAGTTCCATTCCGTGCTATCTCAGAGGCGTTGAAAGCAACGGTTACCTGGAATGAAGAAGAGCGTTCAGTTACTGTTACACGTGATGGTATCACAGTGAAACTCTTTATTGATAGTAAGACAGCAACTGTCAATGGGAATGAAGTTACTCTCGAAGTTCCAGCAGCGATTGAAAACGGCAGCACGGTTGTGCCGGTTCGTTTTGTAAGCGAGGCATTAAAAGCAGCAGTTAAATGGGAGTCAGAGACTCAATCTGTTGTTATTTACGAAGATTAATCCAGTATCAAATTCTAGGAGCCATCCAAACGCGGATGGTTCTTTTCCATTTTAGAATAGTTGAGGAGCTGGTAACGAGGAACTGTACGTCAGATCGGGGTGTTTACMTAAGCGGATGGATAATAATGGTTATTGATTTTTAAAGGACTAAATATTGTTAGTAAAGAATCTAATAACTTGATGTAAAATTCGCCCAAAATAAGGAAGAGTATCAGATGACACTTCGCCGCAGATTCATGCTCTATGTTGGAGTTACTATCCTGGCATTGCTTGCAATACTTTGCATCATTTCGGACAGAACGATGCTCCGTACCTACACCATGATGGAGCAGCAGTACTCCCTTGAGGGTATGAAGAGGGCGCTTCTAGCTTTCTCCGACGAGTATACAAACCTTGGAGCTATGACCATCAATTATTCAGGCTGGGACGATACGTATCATTTTATCGAAAGGGAACCCGTCCCTGATGGAAATGATCCTTATTTGCAGACGAATTATCCTGATACGCTTTTTTCATCGAGTAGACTCAACCTTGCGATATTGTTGAATAATCAGAAGCAAGTTTATTTTGCCAAAGCCTACGATTACATTGGTAAACAGCGGCTGCCAAATCCGAACTCCTTTATTGAAACACTAAAGAGTCAACATACTTCATTCCTGGACCATTCAGATAGCAATTCGCGTAAAGAAGGCTTGATCGTGATCGACAAGAAGCCAATGATTGCTACCTCATATCCGATTATAACGAGTAATAACGAGGGACCTATACATGGTACGTTTCTATTTGTTCGATTTCTAGATGATATTTATATCCAATACATATCGGCAAAATCGGATATTCCGCTAACGTATACATTGGTGGACTCATACTTCACAATTCCCTCCTCAAGTACATCGGTTAATATCCGTAATCAGGATATTCCGTTCTGGACGGTTATCAAAGGGGATACGATTGAGAGTTATGCTTTAATCAAAAACATTGAAAATAAGCCGGCGGTCCTTCTAGCATATACGATCCCGAGAGAGCTTTATCATCAAGCCCGTATAAATACGTTGTTCTTTTTAATTTTCCTTACTCTATCGGGTATAGCCGTTTTTATTGTTGCGATGATCACCTTAGACCGCACAATACTTACAAGATTGAATCGAGTCATTGACAGTATGAAGGAAATTGAACAGGCCAAGGATTTCTCCATCCGTATTAAAGTATCGGGAAAGGATGAGGTTAMACAGCTTGAGAAATCTATGAATCATATGATGTCTTCTCTCGAGTGCGCGCAATCGGAAATTCAATTCCAAGCTCATCACGATGTATTAACAGGATTAGCGAATCGGAAAGCATTTTATCTCCAAATCGACCAGATGATCGAGAAACACAGGAGAACAGTTTCACAATTTGCTGTGCTTTTCATTGATTTGGATGGCTTTAAAACCATAAATGATACGATGGGGCATAATGTAGGGGATTTGCTTCTGTTGGAAGTTACACGGCGCCTAAAATCTTGTGTCATGGAGGAAGTAATGCCATACAGGTTGGGTGGGGATGAGTTTTGTATTATTTCTGACTCCGATGACATAGAGAAGCTGGCGATTAGCTTGAAAGAGACCCTGCATATCCCCTGCTTGCTACAAGGTCATCATGTGGTAATTTCGGCAAGCATCGGAATCAGTGTTTATCCGGACCATGGAACCACAGCCGAGCAATTGCTTCAGCATTCCGACACGGCTATGCTTGAAGTGAAGGAATCCGGGAAAAATAATTACCAATGGTACTCCGAGGCTATTGAAACGCCGCGGACCCGCCGATCATTGATAGAAAGATTGCTAAAAAGTGCCATGGAACAAGGAGAGTTTCGTCTGGTCTACCAACCAAAGTGGGAAACGGGGCACAACGATGTAACTGGTGTGGAAGCTCTGATTCGATGGGATAATGCGATTCTGGGTCATGTTTCACCAGCGGAATTTATGCCTATTGTAGAATCCTCAAGTATGATTCATGAAGTAGGCGAATGGATCATGCACGAGGCATGCCGACAGTTCAAGATATGGCAAGACGTGCTGGGAAATGTACCGATACGCATTGCTATCAATATATCTGGAGCTCAATTACTGCATCCCCAATTTTTGGAGCGTGTCCAAAGCGTATTTGAAGACGAGAATGTACAGCCGTACCATTTTGAGCTGGAGGTCACGGAAAGTGTCGCTATTGAAAAGGTGGAACGTGTGATTGATGTGTTTAGCAAGCTGAGATCAAGGGGCTTTCTCATTTCTCTCGATGACTTTGGAGCGGGCTACTCATCTATGAAATATTTGTGCCTGCTGCCCGTGCAGTGCATGAAATTGGATAAGACATTGATCGATCATGTGACCCACGATGAACGGAGTCAAGTGATCGTGTCTACGCTTATCACTATGGCGCATCAACTAGGATTGTCAGTCGTAGCTGAGGGTGTAGAGCAGCTCGAGCAGCTCCAGCTGCTGAAATCCTACAACTGCGATCAGATTCAGGGGTATCTCATCAGCAAGCCGCTTGAGGCGGATCAGTTGTTGAGAACGATTGTTGATTTACGTACGAATGGGATCGGCGGATAATAATTTAGTGGAAAGTCTGAAACAACATATATTAAATTCTAAGGATTCTGTAATAAATCAAAAACCGCGCGTATTTGATCCGACAGCCTTTGTTTGAATTAGAGTTTCTGACTTCTTTTGTTTTGTCTTATTTACACAGATTTATTGTGATGTAGTTTGCATTGTTGATTGAGCTTGACTAATCATTGTTTGTTGTAATTGAACATGGAAAGATAGCGAGATATATTAGGACGTGTTGTTAAAAAGGCATGCAGGAACAAAGGTGGAGTTAATTCACCCAATTTACCAATTGTTCCAAGCTACAGTTAACTTCAAGTAACTTAGTTTAAATTAATTCACTACTTCTCATAAAAGGCGTTACTATCTATAATGGAAAATGCAAGTTGAAACAAATTTGGTGGTTTTATTAAAGGAGTCTAATGGAACACTAAAACAAGAGATGAATTGGAGCGTGATATAGATGAAAAAGAGAATTATCGTGACAGGTGGAAGTGGAAAAGCCGGTAAATGGATTATAAAAGAGCTGGTTGAGCAAGGGTATGAGGTATTGAATTTGGATTGGAAGCTGCCAGAAGAACCCTTGTGCCGCACCCAAATCGTAGATTTGAACGATTTGGGTCAGGTTCACAATGCACTGTCGCTATTCAGTGTCAGGGATAGAAAACCCGTGGAAGCAGTGATTCACTTCGCCGCAATTCCGGAAGCATTTATTTATCCAAATGACGTGACTTTTCGTAATAATGTCATGAACACCTATAACATTTTGGAGGCTGCAGCTAATCTCGGTATCCGTAAAGTGGTACTCGCATCCAGCGAATCATCCTATGGAATTGTGTTTGCAAATCAATTTTTCACGCCGAATTTCCTTCCAATGGATGAAAGTCATCCGCAATTGTCGGAAGATAGCTATGGGTTATCCAAGATGGTTAATGAAATGACAGGGGAAGCTTTCCATCGTAGGACAGGCATGCAGGTTATTTCCTTCCGTCTGGGAAATATTTTGGAACCGAAGGATTATGCACGAGTAAGACTGACCTTCGCTGATCCCAAAGAACGAATTCGTATTCTTTGGAGCTATATCGATGTCAGGGATATGGCAGTAGCCTGTAGATTGGCTGTGGAGAAAGATGGGCTTGGCGCACAATCACTTATTTTAGCGGCTGACGATACTTCATCCGATCTGTCTAGTGAAGTACTGATCCATAGGTTTATGCCCGAACTTGCTAATTACGCTCAACATTTACCTGGACGAGCTAGCTTTCTATCGAATGCAAAGATCAAAGAAGTTCTTGGCTGGAAACAGCAGCATTACTTCATGGAACAATAATTCCAATCAGCAATTGATATATTTAGCGTTCGAAATAAGTAATGCCTTTCCATGTTAAATGGAAAGGCATTTTTTCGTGGCGGAGTAAACCAATCTCGATTTTAAAGGTCGAATCRGGAAACGGAGGAAGACACAAAATTTATCAATCGAAAGCACAAAAATTATCATGTGAAAGCGCGTCCAATCTCACTAAAATTAGCTTTACATTAGGTAGGAATGAGAGGGACACACATGAATGACATGATGCAAAAGAGAGTGCTTATTTTTTCTTTTCTGGCTTTGCCGATTGGGTTGCTGCTGTTATTCCTGATTTACCCGACTGTCAAACTGTTTCAATACAGTATGACGGATTGGAACGGGATCAGCAGAGATTTGCATTTTGTAGGTTGGGATAATTACTTGAAAGCGTTCAAAATGTCGCAAGTGTGGCAATCGCTTTCAAATAACTGGCTGTATTTTATTATCCATGCAGCACTCATTCCGTTTGAGATATTACTAGCTGTCATGCTCAATGCCAAAATGCGGGCAAGTGAATTTTTCCGCTCCATTGTTTTATTGCCTTATATTATCAATGGCGTAGCGGTCGCTTATATTTTCAGCTATTTATATAACCCAGTAAATGGTCCTGTGAATGAGCTGCTGACAGCTATCGGCTTAGAGGGTTGGATTCATAACTGGCTCAGCGATGTGAACATTGTGAACTATTCACTTGTCGCCATCTCCCTATGGCGGTTTGCAGGATTTCATATCATTTTATTTCTAGCAGGCGTACAGTCGATTCCGAATGACCTTTACGAAGCAGCAACCATTGATGGCGCGAACAAATTGCAGCAAATTCGCTATATCGTGCTGCCAGGCATCCGGCGAGTGATTGAAATTATTTTGTTCTTAAATATTCGAGGCGCACTTCAAGTGTTCGATATTCCTTTTCTGGTTACGCAAGGCGGTCCAGGCAATGCAAGTAGTACCTTTACCATTTTTACGATCAATACTGCGTTTAAATATAATAGCTACGGCTTGGCTTCAGCGATGGCCATTATTCTTATGTTGATGATCATCATATTTACTTTCATCCAAAACTTATTGATCCGTGAGAAGGGAGACAAAGCATCATGAGCAAGTCAACAATCCAATTGGCAACTAAATCGCAAAAGTTGGAATCATCTGTGTTTATCGCAAACCTTGGCAAAATCCTGTATTACTTGCTATTATCAATCATCACGCTAATTATTTTCGTTCCCCTGCTTGTCGTTGTATTTGCAGCATTCAAATCTGCGCCGGAGTTGGCATCCTCATCGCCATTCTCACTTCCGATCAGCTGGTCGTTCAAAAATTTCATTGTAGTGTTCGAGAAAACGAATATGCTCCTCGGATTTCTAAATTCAATCAGCATTACAGTCTCAAGTGTAGTCATTAATGCCATTCTGGGAGCAATGACAGCGTTTGTTCTTAATCGGTTTAATTTCAGATTCAAGAAAACGATTTTTCTATTATTCATCGTTGCATCCGTAGTGCCTACCTATACGACGGAAGTAGCTCGTTTTCAGACCATTAAATCGCTAGGCGTTTATAACACACTTTTTGCTCCGCTTATTATTTATGCAGGAACGGATCTCATGCAAATTTTCATCTACTTGCAATTTATTGAGAAAATCTCCAAACAGCTGGACGAAAGTGCGCTTCTAGACGGGGCCTCTTATTTCCGAATTTTTCGCTCCATTTTATTTCCGCTCATGCTTCCGGCAACGGCGACGCTAGCGATTATTAAAGCTGTAGATATTATGAATGACATGTACATTCCTTATTTATACATGCCATCTAAGAAGTTAAGCACGCTTTCAACTGCATTAATGACGTTTGTAGGCGAACGTGCAACCTACTGGAACGAACTGTMGGCAGCGATCATTTTGGTCATGTTGCCTACGATCCTCATGTATTTGATCTTACGTAAGTTTATCTTTGCTGGACTGATGGATGGAGCCATGAAGGAATAAGTGGTTTTGATACGCTGAGAGGAGGACATGACGTCTTCCTCTTGGGGTAGAAGGAGATAATTGGGATTTATTGTGGAATTGACGTCACCTAGGATCCAATCTAAAATTAAAATAATTAATTGTAGAATTTTGTCAAACAACAAGAGCTTTATTAGATGGGGGCGCTTACATGCGTATGTTCAAAAAAAGATGGCCAATCACATCGATTCTGTATGTCATGTTCTTTTGCGTTATTGTCATGCCGATCGCTTTGGTTACTTTTTTATCCTTACGTGCCTATACAGATATCTTGCTGACCAACATCACTTCACGCACGATGCAAACGTTGGAGCAAGTATCGTATTCCATCGATCAGGAACAAAGCAGATACATTAGGACAAGTGCCGCCATTGCCACGGATAAAAATCTCATCTCCCTTGCTACCTCTTACCATCGCAGCAACGAATCCAATGAACAATTCAGCTATTCCAGCCAAATCGAAAATCAAATAAAAAGCTATTTACACGATATGCCTGACTTCGTTTCTGCGATGTTTGTTTATCGAGATGGAGGTGCTTACTTCTTTGAAGGAACCCATTTTCACAACATTAACACGCGCATTAACGCAAATTATTTGAAAAGTACGTCTCTTTATAAGCAAGCGCTCCAGAATCAAGGGCGTGTCATGCTGTTTGGTTCTGAAGAGAACAAGTTGATCGAATCGGGCGATAAATATATCGTATCAGCTGCCATTTCGCCGCAATTCGAGAAATCTTTCAATGATGTTGAAATGATCTATTTTGTAATCCAAGCCAAAATGTTCGAAAATCTCGCTGAGTCCAGTTCCAACCAAAACGGCAGCTACATCATCCTCGATGGTAAGGGAAATATCATGTTGGATACGAGTAAAGATAAAAATAATATCGTTGAAAAGAAAACGATCGATGGGGCAAGCGGTAAGAAAAGCGGCCATTTTGAAACGGTAGAACAAGGTGGCAAGATGTTTGTAACCTTTATGACAATGGAACGAACGGACTGGAAGATTATCTACATTACACCGTATGATCAACTGACGGCACAAGTCAAACAGATCTATACCTTTATTATGAATGTATCCGCTGCTGGGTTAATCCTGTTTCTAATTGTCTCTTTTTTCCTTGTCCGGAGTATTGTCGGGCCTATCAAATCATTAATCTATCAAATGAATAAAATGAAGAGCGGTTCCTTTCAAGTTGATTTGGATCTTCAGGGCCCCTTAGAAATATATTCGCTAGGGAAAACATTTCAGAATATGGCGGTACGCATTCAAGAGCTCATTATCGAAAGGCAAGAACAGGAGAAGTTAAAGAACCGAGCAGAGATTGATGCGCTTCAATCTCAAATTAATCCGCACTTTCTTGTCAATACGCTCAATGCGATAAAAATTATGGGCATGCTGTCTAAGGCGACAAATTTGGTCGAAATGACCGATTCACTTATTAAGCTTTTATCCTCTACGTTTCATCGCGGCGGATCGTACATCCAAGTATCGGATGAAATGCAGAGTTTAGAGAAATATATTCATATTATGAAAGTTCGATATGGGGATCGTTTCAAAGTGGAGTATGACATGGATGCAAGTGTTACAAATACCTACATTCTCAAGCTTCTTTTGCAACCTATTGTTGAAAATGCCATTATTCACGGATTTTACGGCAAAGAATCGATGGGGATCGTCAAAATTACAGGTAAACAAGACAATAATCAACTTATTCTTACGGTTACTGACAATGGGAAGGGCATGGAGCAGCGGAAGACGGGAGCCTTGCTCCAAGAGAAGAAGGTGGAGTCGCTGTGTGGGATTGGGATTGCTAATGTGAAGGATCGCATTCGTTTAAATTACGGAGAAGCCTATGGACTGATCATCACAAGTGAGCTTGGACTTGGCACGGAAGTCGTCGTAACATTGCCGCTGCTGTCCAGCAATCCTGACCATCCTGATCGTTCTATAGAAAGTTAGAGAGATGTAAGGGGGGCAATTTGAATGAAATTTTGTTTATATGATACCAAGTATGAACGCATCATCCTTGTTGCGAAAAACTTGACGATGGCTTTTTCGCAGAAAGAAAAGTTCGCACTATCCAACGATGTATCTGTTCTTCCACTTTTATCAAAAGAGGAATACATGCTATATCCACATTCATTTCGTGGGATCGTTAACGGCCAAAGTTATTTGTTGTTTGAAGTACCAGGTTGCCTCGAGCATAAGTATGATCGTGTGATTGTTCAAGATGCGTAGAATCCGGATGACTTTCAAGAGGGGAAATGAAGCGTATGTTTAGGGTGATGATCGTCGATGATGAGCCGCTAGTGAGACTTGCTTTGAATGCCCTTATTCCCTGGTCTGAATTGGGATGTGTTGTGGTAGCTGAGGCTGTAGATGGACTTGGAGCTTGGGAGCGCATATCGGGTTATCAGGATATTGATCTCATGATTGTTGATATGAGCATGCCAATTATGGATGCGCTCACGCTGCTATCTAAGCTGCAGGAAGCTAATCTGGCTCACGCTCCGATGAGTATTGTACTGAGTGCCTACTCGGATTTTGAATTTGTACGAAAGGCATTTTTACTTGGCGCTGTTGATTACATCATGAAAGCAGATCTTGACCCTGAACATATTATACCGGTCATTCAAAAGACAACGAGCCTCCTGACCGAAAAGTCGGTATTTTCGGCAAATTTGGATAAGCAACATCATGAGTTAGATAGTAAACAGCGTGAAAGTTGGCTGCGAGGTTTGATCTGCGATAAAGACTATACATATAACCATAATGTAGCGCAAGATGATACGTTTCAACAGTGGGTGACGGCATATGCAAGCTATCAGGTTGTCCTAGTAGCTATATTGCCGGATAAACCATCGCCTGATATCTCATTGTCTGACGCTGTAGAGATCGGTAATTATGAACATTTGGCTAGAACTATTCAACAAAGGATCGAGATCGTCAAGCATCCATTCGAGCTTATTGCTGTTCAAGAGGATGAAATTTCACTCCTTCTCTGTTTCGAATCTTCGACTTCCTATTTAAATTTGCGAGGACAAGTGATGGAGCTCTTAGACTCCTTGCGAAATACGGTCAAAAATTTTCTGAACGTTTCGCTATCGATAGGTGTATCTGACGCATGTAAGGATTGGAAGAGCTGGCATCTCAAGTACAGCCAAGCAAGAAGCTTGGCTTGTCTGCGATTCTCAGAAGGTCCAGGGCGTGTCTATTATCCTGAAACGATCGTCATGAATGATCGACCCTATCTAATGCCATGGGATCATGATCTGATGATGCACCGTATGGAGAATGGCGATATGAACTGGCAGAAGCAGTTGTACGAAGGATTACACCAATTGAGCGAAGTGTCTAATGTGACCTTGGAAAGCGCTCTTCCTGTGTATGAAGAATTAATTTGGAATATTGGCGCCTTGCTGCATGCGAAGGGGATGAATTGGACGCATGTGATTGAGACACGGCGAAGGCCCTATGAAATTGTTGAGCAGTTTACATTCCGTGAGGATCTCCATGCGTGGATTGAGCAACTTGTGATCAGGTTCGCAGAGCTGCTTCATCCTGATAAAATGCGCGAAGAAAACCCACAGCGCTTAGTAGAAAAAGTTAAACGTTACATTGAGAAGCATTATTGTAGCAGCATCACCCTTGGTCAAGTGAGTGAATGGGCGCAAGTCACGGAGAGTCATCTCAGCAAGCAGTTTGTCAAAGAAACAGGAGAGCATTTTATTGAATATGTCACGAAACTACGTATCAATGAGGCGACAAGGTTAATTGAAGGTGATATGAAAATGTATGAGATTGCTGTGAAAGTGGGGTATGAGAACCCCGAACATTTCAGTCGAGTGTTCAAAAAATACCGGGGAATGAGCCCACAGAAATATCGGGATTGTTACGCTAAGAAGAAAGAATAAACCCCAAAATTTATCAAGGTAATCACTAAATATATCAATGAAAGCGTATTCTGGTTTTGTGTAAGATAGGGGTGTAAACAACTTAACGTAACTTCAAGGGGGTAAACAAAGATTATGAAAAGAAAATTAGTTACATCTGTACTTTCCATTGCCTTAACTTTCGGACTAGCAGGATGCGGAGACAAAACGACGCCGACGGGCAATAGTTCTTCGGTTACACCTACGATCGCAGATAGCAAGAAAGAGGATGCGATCACATTGAAACTTGCAATGTGGGATAGCGACAGTGGATTTCTAGACAGCTGGACAAAGAAAGTGAAAGAGTTCTCGAATGTGATGCCTAACGT
>NZ_JBFTPF010000016.1:0-109987 GCF_056398345.1 Paenibacillus sp. 01T442 | reverse complement strand
GTACAGGAGCGGATTTTGCGGTAACGGACACAATCGGTTTAGCGCTTGATGGTACGTTGATATCCGCAGATAACCACTATACAGCGAAGAATGTAGTCGCTCATGCGGGTACGGGCAATTTTGGTTTGGCGCCAACAATTACGGGTATTACAGCTTCGAATACTGGGGGCAATCCTGGTGCGGAAATGAACGATCAGCTAACGATCACATTTAGCACGGCAACGAACCAGTCGACAGTCAATATTAATGATGTTACGGTGACTGCGGGCAATTTAGGTTCAGGAGCATCAATAATTGGTTGGTCTAGCCCAACTGAGTTGGAAGTTAAACTTGGTTCGAATCCAACGATCAAGTTTGGAGACACAATCAACCTTGCTAGCACAGCAGGCATTCGAAACGTTCAGAACCAAAGCGCGTTCTCTTCTGGCAGTCATGTCATTGATAGCGGAAGTTTTGGTGTAGGGATAATCCCTGCTATTGCATCGATTCAAGCCACAAACGATACAGGTCTAGGCGGTCCTAATCAGGGGGATAAGGTAATAATTGCCTTTACTGTTCCGACGAATCAACCAACGATAACGAGTGCGGTGTATGATTCTTTATTGCCAGTTGGAAAAACGTTTGGAGTGGGAGCAACAGCTGCGTGGAATTCGGTGGGCGATCAGTTGATCTTTACGTTAGGGACAGGTGCAACTGTAGCAGTAGGTGATATGGTTAACATTGGAATTGGCTTCGGAATTAAAGATTACAGCGGCGAGTCTGACCCGATAATCGACTCAGGCACGATTAGCGGAACATTTGGCGAGATCGTACAACCGATTTTGAGTAATTTATATGCAACGAATGGCGATGGCACTGCTGCTGTAGCTGAGGGCGATACATTGGAGTTTGTATTTAATACGCCAGTAGATCATTCTATGTTCAATATCTCAACAATCACTGTAAAAGACAGCACAGGAACTGTTACGCGCACAAATGCTTTTGGCGTTACTCAAAATGTATACTGGGTAGACTCGATCGGCGGATACGCTACGCGCTTGCAAATTGTGCTTGGTGCAAATCCGACAATTCAAATTACGGATAAAGTGAGTATTGCCGGATCAAATGGTATTAAAGATGTGACGCAAACGATTGAGATAGCTCCTGTGACAGATCGTACGATTGGCGGAACGTTCGGTGTTCCGGTAGCGCCACAAGCAACGAACGCATATGCATTGAACASMGGCGGAAGCGCAGCGGTGGATGAGACGGACAAGATCGTAGTGGTGTTTGATACGGACGTAGATTACAGCGGCACAAATGYGGTAACCATAGCCGGAGCGATTACCGTCAACGGCAATGCGCTGGGTAATACAGCATCCGTGGACATTAGCGACAGCAAGAAGCTGGTCATTTCGGTAGGAAATACAGCAGGCTTGTCCGTAGCGAACAACTCCAACACAATTGTAATTAACGGCGAGACGAGTGGAATCAAGGACATCACGAAGCAAGTATTCTTGGYTGATGTGAGTGAGACGGTATCAGGCAGCTTCGGCGTAGCCGTCGCACCAAACTTAACTCAAATCTATGCTGTCAATTCAAATGGTAATGTTACAACGACAGGCGATAAACTAGTATTTGTATTCGACAGAGCTGTTGATCACAGTCACTTCGATGCGACGAAGATTGTAGTAGATGGCGGCGTTCGAACGCTTGCGACAGTAACCAGTTCTACGTATGCTTGGGATAGCACGAACACCGTATTGACGATAACTT
Source organism: Paenibacillus sp. 01T442 (assembly GCF_056398345.1). Taxonomy (NCBI): domain Bacteria; kingdom Bacillati; phylum Bacillota; class Bacilli; order Caryophanales; family Paenibacillaceae; genus Paenibacillus; species Paenibacillus sp. 01T442. Next base: position 108,232 of record NZ_JBFTPF010000016.1, on the reverse strand, counting down.
TGGGTTCGTCGGCTACCATCCAAAATGGTGATACACTCTCGTTTGTTGCCGGTCACGGCATTAAGGATGCCACTGGACAAGTGGATCTGACGGTAGTAAGCGGAAGAGTCTTCCAAGGTAGTTTTGGCACAGCATCAATTCCGTCAGTACTCTCTGCAATTGCTTATGATGCGGATGGAACGACTGGTATCTATGGAGATAAGATCGTTGTCATGTTTGATCGGCCGACGAATACACCTGTGATTACATCAGAGATGCTGAGAGCAGTGTTAGTTACGGGAACTACAGTAACGGGATCTGTGTACACGCTAGGAGATTTCGCAACAGCTTCCTGGACAACACCGCAAACGTTAACGATTACTTTAGCCACTTATGGCGCGGTAAGCAGCGCCGTATATGCAAACTTAGCAATCGGTAATTCCTTGAATCTTAGCGGTCTTGGCATCACAGATGTAACTGGAACTGTACCTGCGGCAGACACGAACGCGGTCGTATTAGGTGGAACCTTTACTCCGGGTATTCTTCCTCGCTTCTTGTATGCCATAGCGATGAATGGTGGAGCTCCAGGCGCAGGTGCAGGAGATACAATTGCTCTTATTTTCAATACAGCAACTAATAAGCCGTCAATTGATCCTAGGGATATTAAAGTGAGCAACGGACACACATTCGGAAATGGTGCAACAGCTGGATGGAGTTCGGACGGAGTTACGTTGACGATCCATGTGACCAATGGCGCTACAATTCAAGTTGGAGATCAAATTGATCTGACTAATCTTGGTATTAAGGATAGTAATAACTTGGCATGGCTTACTGATCTAGTACAAACGCTAGATGGAACTTTCGGTCAAGCGTTGGCTCCAAGCGTGAATGCGGTGGTTGCTACTGACGCAGGAAACAACGATAGCGCTGGAACGGGAGACAAACTCACGATCACGTTTGCTTCAGATACGAACAAATCTGCAACAGTTAATGCATTGTCCAATATTTTAGGAACCGGAGCATCGGCAGTGTGGTCGCTGGATTCAAGAACACTAGTTATCACACTAGGAAGTAATCCACAGCTTCAAGATAACGGTACGATTACTCTTGACTCCCTAGGTATTATGGATGTAACCGGAACTGCTATGGTGACAGGCACATATCAAATTCAAGGCACATTTGGCCACATCGCGGCGCCAGTCGTTGTTAGCGCGATTGCAGCCAGTTATGACATTGCTCAGTCTGGTATAACTGTAGGCTCAACAATTACCATTACCTTCGATCAAGCGACGAACAAGTCTGGGACAATGGACAAAGCAGCTATTGACAGCATTGTGGGCTTGGGTGGCAAAGTAATAGGTGCTGATTATAACGGGGTTTGGTCAAATGGCGGCAAAGTCTTAACAATTACAGTTGTTAATCCAGCCGGATCCACATTGACTGTTGGTAATACTAATTTAACGATAAGTGGAATGAAAAACGCTCTTGGAAATTCCGCAGTAACGAATTCAAGTGTTGTGTTGGCCGGAAGCTTCGACGGCAGACAGTATGAGATTGCAGGGGGTACTCTTGTCCGTTCCTCTAGCAATGGCTTGATCACAGCCAATGTTACAATCAACAAGATAAACGATCATCCAGGCAATGAAGTGATTGTATTTGAGTTAATGAATGGTAATACGCCTGTTCAAATTACGACAGTTTCCGCAAATTTAACAGAAGCCATTCAATCTTTCGAACAGAAATTTTATGGTATATCAGGCGATCTTTCAAATTATTCTGTTACTGTGCATGTTTACGATAGCTTAGATAACAGTTTAACCGCAGTTCAAAAGCTTCTCGCGGAGTCAAAGGTTATACGGTAGTTCTGAACCGGGGAATTTGCGAAATACTTTCGCAAATTCCCTCTCATATTGCAAGGGAAGGATGAAATCAATTGAAATTTACCCAACGTGTTTTTAGTTTGTTTCTTACCTTGCTCCTAGTGTGCGCATTTACATTAACTTCAGCTGTCTTTGCTGTTGTCAATCTGCAAGCACAAACCGATAAGTCCACCTATGCCCCAGGCGAGACAGTGAAAGTAACTGTAACGTCCCCTGCCCAATGGGATATTGTGATGAAAGTTATTGATGGTAATGGAAGTATTTTCCATACAGATGCCAAATCAGCCAAGTCAAATAGCACAGGTAACACAACGTTGACATTCACATTAGGAAGCTGGGTAGGACAATATACGATCGTTGTCGGCGGAAATGGGAATTCGACAAGTTCCATAACTGCTTCTCCTATGGTGATTAAAGTTGCTACTGTTGGTGGTGGCGGTGGTGGCGGTTTTGGTGGTCCTGGTACTGTGACTACGATTGACCCAGATCAACTCGTTAAAATCACGAATTCACTTAAATTAATCAATAATTCAAATGCATCAGACAAAGAGATACAAGAAGCGATTAACACCGCATCTGAACAATTAAATAAGATCTTAACAGAGTTAAGCACGCTTACAGACCCTGATAAATCCAAGCAGGTCCTTCAGTCCATTCTGGATAATATCACATTGATGGCTTCACTTTCTTCCAAAGTGAGTGCCGTAAATCAATTCATCGCATTGACGGAGAAAATTATTCCGTTAGCTGGGTCTGTGAGAAAATTAACGAATGACCAAGGTCTTTCCGATGATTCAAAGCTGATGACGACCGTCATCGATTTGGTGAATTCAATTAATCAAAAAGCTGGAACCCTAGATTCCACGCAGTTTAAAATGAATACCAGCGGAAAAGAAACCAAGATCGTTGTAGATGCTGATGCTTTACAGAAACAAATTCAAAGTGCTGACCAAACGACAAATGCATTGTCAAATTTGCTGAATCAAAATCATTTCTCGGATTTGGCAAATAAATTGGAAAAGCAAGTGATTATTAATGTGTCTAAAGATACATCAGTTGGAGACATTACAAATGTTACGATTCCTTCTTCTGGTTTAAGTGATTTGAAGACGAAGAACGTAGACTTGGTTGTCAACGTCGATGGTGTCGTTTTGAAATTTAGCCCTGATTCCTTACCAGTTGTCGATTCCAATAAAGTAAAATCGATCGAAGTCAGAGTAAGTCAACCAACTGATTCTAAATCACTGCTAGATAAAAAACCGTCATATGCAGATACGATAAATGTTCCTGTGAATGATTTGAATGTATCCTCCAAAAAGGATGACAATACCGAAACGCTGCTAAACAATCAGTTTGGTGATAAGATTGTCATCAGTATGTCGTTAAATGGAGTAGATAAGTCAAAAGTAGACGTTAATCAAATTGCACCACAGTATTTTAACCCTACGACAGGGAAATGGGAACTTGTTCCAGGTGGCAAATATAATGAAAAAACGAATTCCATTGAATTCAGTGTTAGTCACTTTAGTACGTATACATTGATGCAAATTAATAAATCGTTTGACGATGTACAGGGCCGTTGGTCGGAAACTTACGTTTCGCAAGCATTCGCCAAGGGGATTGTAACTGGCCGCAGTGATTCGTTATTTGATCCGACGGCAAACGTAACTCGTGCGGAATTTGCTGTCATGCTGTCTAATACGCTTGGCCTTACTACTAGTTCTTCTATTATGCCATTTAAAGATGTGGCAACAGATGCTTGGTATGCCAAAGAAGTTGCATCCGTTTATAAGGCCGGTTTCATTGACGGAGTTACTTCAGAGCAATTTGCGCCCAATGCAAAAATTACCCGTKAACAAATGGCCACAATGATCGGGCGCGCTTTGGAAAAAGTAAAAAATACGAAAACTGTGACTAATGCAGATTCATCAAAAATACTGACTTTGTTTAGTGACAGAAAAGAGATTTCAGAATGGGCAACCAATTATATGGCACTTAGTGTACGGGAAGGCTTATTGAGTGGAACCTCTGATACGACGTTATCTCCGTCCCAAGTGGCTTCTCGCGAGCAAGCGGCAAAAGTAATGTTGATATTATTTGAAAAATAAAAGCTGAAACTATAATCAGTACTTGATTTAATCCAGCATAAGGGAAGGCACCTACAACAGGTGCTTTTTTCCTTTTATTCACAATAAAGGGGGATGAATTTTATAAATCGTGGTTAGTTAATAGGTTGTGAGACATTTTCTAAATTTATGTAGTTTCATGTTGTATGATATAATTTACAGAAAATTCAACTATTAATATCGATAGCGGAAAATGTCGAAACTAAAAATATCATGTTTAAATTTGTCGAATTATATGAAAAAAAGAGACATTATAAACTTTTCTGGGATATTATAAAGAGATTAAGCCATAATTGCACATAAAATTCGGAACTATTACAAAGGTGAAAATTTGATTAATTTTCCATAAAAATCGTGAATTTGGTACTTGRTACCTAGTCCTTAAGGTAGGCAACACATCGTATATATGTTACACTCTCAGTAAGAGATTTGGGAGAAATATGGTTGAAAACCTGATTTTTTGTCGAAATTATATCGTTTGTTTACGTGATTGGGGTCTCCTATGATTGATATACATAGTCATATTCTGCCAGCTTTAGATGATGGGGCATCTGATCTGGAGCAAGCCGTTCACATGGCAAGGGCAGCCGTGGAACAAGGAATACATACAGTAATTGCTACCCCCCATCATGAAAATGGTAGATTCACGAACGATACAACTTTAGTTGTAGAGCAAGTGAAATTGTTTCAAGAGGAGCTTAATAACAGGAATATTCCTCTTCATATCCATACAGGTCAAGAGATTCGCGTATATCGGGGATTAATTGACGATCTTGAAGCTGGGCGCACTATCACGCTAGATGGCTCACGCTACTTGCTTATGGAATTCCCATCAGATCGAATACCTGCGGGAATAGATGAAGTCATGCACGAACTGCTGCTACTGGATATCGTGCCAATTATCGCACATCCGGAGCGTAATCGTGAGATTGCCCAGGATCCTACGAAGCTTCTTGAATTAGTACAGCTTGGTGCCTTGAGTCAAGTAACGGCTCATTCCCTGCTCGGTCACTTCGGTAAATCCATTGAATCACTGTCATTTGATTTATGCAGGAACCACTTAGCACATTTTATTTCGTCAGACGCACACAACACGACAAATCGTGGGTTCGCACTTGCTGAAGGATATGAAGCTTTACGTACTGAGCTAGGGCAAGGAATTGTGAGTTCTTTTCAAAACAATGCCAACAGGATCATACATAATCTTTCCATCGAAACACAATCCCCTGTTTGGTCGAGACCGAAATGGTTTCAGTTTTGGAAATCCAAATAAAGCAAGACAACTAATTTAAAGAGGTGAATTTTAGCATGACGATGAAAAAGAAATTAACTGTTACAACATTGGCAGCAAGCATCATGTTTGCATCCATTGCTGGACTTCCATTGAGTGAGCAAGGTCTAGCTAATAAACTGGGTATTACGGCAGGGGTTGCTTCTGCTGCTACGCCTTCCTTACAAGATAAACTTGAAGGTTTGCGTGTTGAGCTGGCTAAGGATGATGATGGGCTTACAGCAGTTAAGGCGACGAGAGATCTTGTTGCTGGTGCAGTTGCTAAAAATGAAATAACAACAGATGATATGAAAGTTTTACTTGGAAATGTCTGGTCAAAATTTAGCGATGTAGATGTAGATGTTAAAGCGATATTTGCGCTTATTAATGGCTTGGATTTATTCTACGATGAGTCTGGCGAAGCAATCAATGCATTGCTGAACGATTCGCATGTTAAACCAGCAATTGATGCTATTTTTACGAAAGTACCTGGTGGGAAAACTTTAACTAAAGCTGATGTGATAGCTTTCCAAGATGCTGCACTTCAAGCGATGGCTTCGGAACAAAACCAAAACAAGCTACTTGAAAGTGTAGGGAAAGTTTTCTTGCTCGGTGGTACCTCTCAAGATATCAAAGATACGTTGAGTACAATTGTTGACAATGACATTTTGACACAAAAGTTACTAATTAGTAACTTTCTGAAATTTTACGAAATTTCACTTGGCGATCTTAATGCAGTTCAGAACCGAGTTGCGAATAAGATTGGCCCAACGGCCATTGCAGCAAGAACAGCAATCGAGTCTGCTGGTATCCGATACCTATTGGCAGAAGAGTTGACACCAAGTGATTTGGATTCGAGCTCAGCAGTATACGAACCAAAACTTAGCGTGTTTAGCGTGTCTTTGAATCCATATCTAATCTGGAGTCAACAAAGTGGAACCAATGTGAAATTTGTTGGAGGTAAACTTGTACTTGATGGTGCTAATACAGGCAGCGGCGTACTACAAGCACGCGATTCCAAATTCGGCCTTCTACTTTACATCTCACCTAAGCTGACATTAACGAAAACAGATGATAGTAATACCACAGGTGGTGGCGGTGGTCCAGTTACTACAAACGATGAAACAACCAAAGAATTAAATGCTCTTAAAGATCAACTTGCAAATGCATCCGAAGAAAAGAAACAAGAGATTTTCCAAAAAGCTCAAGAAGCAGTGAAAAATGCACTTCAAGAACTAGCGACGTTAGATCTGAGCAAGTCGATTAAGGTTGAAGGCGACACAGCTAAACCGACTCTTAATGTAACTGAGCTTGCGGGCAAGATGAAAGAAATTGCTGCGAAAGCCAAAGTTTTAAATGATCAATTGAAACAATTGAATCCGAATGCAGCAGTTGAGAAGGTTCAACTTAAGCTTGATTTCGGTTCCATCACTGCCAAAACAACGGAAATTCCATTAGGTAAAGCCTTGTTGGATGCAGCAATTGCGAATGGTGTAAATACAGTAGCCATTTCCATGAATGGCCTTACATTAGGCGTAAGTCCAACTGAATTCGGAGCAGATACTTCACTTAAAGTGACGAATCAAGATACCAAAGTAGCAACAAATGCAACACAACTGCCTGTAGCAGCAGGAGTATATGAATTTGAATTTACATCTGGTGGAACGAATATTAGTAACTTCAATACACCTGTTGAAGTGACCATTCCAGTTCCTAACGGCAGCAAATTCGATACAGAGTTGTTATCCTTAGCCAAAATCGTAGATGGCAAATTAGAATTCTACGGCGGCAGCTATGAGAATGGCGTTTTGAATGCACTGCGTACAGGATTCTCTACGTATACAGTAGTCGAGAATAAAGTTGAATTCGGTGACACTGCTTCAGTTAAAGCGTGGGCTGGTAGACAAATTCAAGTTGCTGCATCCAAAGGTATTCTAGAAGGTCGCGCAGATCAATCTTTCGTACCGAACGGTCTAGTAACACGTGCTGAATTCGCGAAAATGATTGTAAAAACGTTCTCCTTGGAAAGTGCATCAGCAACTGAAAACTTTACGGATGTGAATGATTCCGACTGGTTCAAAGTCTACGTGGCTTCCGCCGTTAAGAATGGCATTGTAAACGGTAAAGAAGGTGGAAAGTTTGATCCTAATGGCAATATCACACGTGCTGAAATGGCAGTCATGTCATCCAGAGCGCTTGCACTTAAAGGGGTTTCCTTGAGCCCGGCTAAGGTAGACGAAGCACTTAAAGGATTCACAGATGTGACTGCAATTAACGCATCTTTGAAATCTGGCGTTGCGCTTGCTGCAAGTGAAGGTATTGTCATTGGCGAGGAAGGCAATGTATTTAATCCCAATGCTAACTCTACTCGTGCTCAAGCCGCGGTTGTTATCTATCGATTGTTGAACAAATAGAAACCGTATATTTCAGGAGGAATCCTCATCTCTACCAGATAGAGGGGGATTCCTTATCTTTTCTAATAAAAATATGATGAGACCAACAACCAAGGCGAGACATGACATCATGTAGACGGAGGGAATGGCATGGAACTGGATTTAAAAGATTACTTGAAGATTATCAAGAAAAGGGTGTGGATGATACTTTCAATTGTGGTTCTGGCAACAGTAGCAACGGGGATTATCAGCTATTTCTTTATGCAACCTATCTATCAGGCTTCAACCAAGTTAATTGTCAATAAATCAAATGATCAAGTAGGTCTATCTCAAGTTGACATCAACACAGTCAATTTAAATATCAGACTCATCGACACTTATAAAGAAATTATTCGTACACCAAGAATTATGGATAAAGTCGTTGCCGAATACCCACATTTGAAAATGACTGCTGAGCAGCTCGTGAATACGGTCAAAGTGAGCTCAGTTAACAATACACAAGTTATGACACTAATTGTACAGGATCCTTCGTACGCTCGCGCAGCGAGCATTGCTAATGCCGTGTCGATCGTATTCCAAGATGAAATCCCTAAGATTATGAAAGTCGATAATATTTCCTTGCTGAATGAGGCCAAAGATATTGAAAATCCTGTGCCTGTGAAGCCGAATAAAAAGTTAAATGTAGCTATTGCCTTCGTAGTGTCATTAATGATTGCGCTAGGAATTGCCTTCCTATTGGAATACTTGAACGATCAATTGACGACAGAAGAAGAGGTTGAACAATTCCTCGGCTTACCAACCCTAGCCATGATTACCAAGATGAGACCAGAAGATTTCCAAAATCATCATAGCAAACAAACTAACGAACAAGTAGTGGGAGGACGATCGGATGTCAAACTCAACCAATAAAAGGCCCATTATTACGCATCAGAACCCTAAATCTCCTATTTCGGAAGCATACAGAGCCCTTCGTACGAACATCCAATTCTCATCTATCGATGAGGAGCTAAGGGTCATCATGGTAACATCTGCTGGTCCCGGTGAAGGGAAATCAACCACACTAATTAATTTAGCTGTAGCCTATGCGCAGACAGACAAGAAAGTATTGATCATCGATGGGGATCTCAGAAAACCAACCATGCATCATACCTTACATGTATCCAATCGATGGGGACTTACCAACCTGTTAACGAATCAATTAACMATTCGCGAAGTAGTTCAAGACACGTTTATACCTAACTTACAGATTATTACTTCGGGGCCAATTCCACCTAATCCATCCGAAATCCTTGCTTCTAAGAAGATGATAAGCACGATTGATGAGTTGAAACAGCGCTATGATATCATACTGATCGATGCTCCACCTGCGATTGCTGTAACAGATTCACAGATCATTGCATCACGCACAGATGGTGTTATATTGGTCGTAAATTCGGATCGAACGAAGAGAGAGGCTGTACTCAAAGCGAAGCAAAACCTAGATAATGTGCGAGCAAGAATTCTTGGCGTTGTGCTGAACAATGTAGATCGTAAAAACAAGGATGCTTACTATTACTATTATTATGGAGAAAGTCAATAAGATCATTTACGAATGAGGGATTTCCGTGAAGTTAGGCAGCAAAAAGACAATACTTGTTTTGCTTGATATGGTTCTGATATGGATAAGCGTCGTGATTGCCTATTTGTTAAGGTTTGAATTGCATATTCCTGCTGCCTATATGAGACAGTGGATGGAATACTCAGCGATATCCATGGTTGTTGGATCAGCTTGTTTGATCTACTTCAAGATGTATAGACGCGTATGGGAATATGCGAGTATAGGCGAAGTCATATCGATTTTCAAAGCAGTCGTAGCTACCTGTACACTGTCTTATTTCATTATGATTTTGTTACATGAGCCCAAGGTTCCCTTCGCTGTCTACGTCCGAGTTATGGAGAATATGATCCTCATTATTGGGGCAAGCCGATTTGTTTGGAGAGTAGTTAGAGATAAATATAATAAGAAACAATCCAACCAACGGAAAGCTCTGATTATTGGGGCAGGAGACTGTGGGATCTTAATTGCGAAGGAATTGAAATATAATTCAAATTCTCCCGTATACCCTGTTGCTTTCGTTGATGATGATCCTTCTAAGTATAAGCACATCATTATGGGGGTTCCTGTCTTAGGCGACCGCAATGAGATTATTCGAATTGTAGAAACCAATGATATTGACGAAATTATTATTGCAATGCCATCCGTTTCCAAGCTAGAAGTATCCGAAATTATTACGATATGCAAACATACGAAAGCCAAAATGAAGATCATTCCTAGAATTAATGATTTAATTGAAGGCAAAGTCACAATAAATGCAATTCGCGATGTGCAAGTAGAAGATTTACTTGGCCGTGACCCTATTAACATTGATCTAGATGGCATTGCCAATTATGTACAAGGTAAAGTCGTTCTAATCACGGGTGCCGGCGGATCCATCGGTTCCGAGTTGTGCAGACAAATTGCACCTTTTCATCCGAAAAAGTTAATTCTGTTGGGTCATGGTGAGAACAGTATTTATGTCATTGAGAAAGAAATACATAGGCTTTTTCCAACATTACACATAGAACCAGTGATCGCAGATGTTCAGGATTTAGAACGGATGAAGGAAGTTTTTCAAACTTTTCAGCCAAAGGTTATTTTCCATGCAGCTGCTCATAAACACGTTCCACTCATGGAACGCAATCCAGCAGAAGCTATTAAGAATAACGTTTTCGGGACTAGAAATGTTGCAGAATGTGCCCATCAATTTAACGCGGAGAGATTTGTTCTCATTTCTACGGATAAGGCAGTCAATCCCACGAGTATCATGGGAGCTACCAAACGGATTGCCGAACAAATCATTCAAAGCATGGATCTAGTTAGTCAAACCAAATTCGTAGCCGTGCGCTTTGGCAATGTACTCGGTAGTCGCGGTAGTGTGATCCCGCATTTCAAAGAACAGATCGCCTTAGGTGGACCTGTCACAGTAACGCACCCAGAAATGGTGCGCTATTTCATGACCATTCCTGAAGCAGTTCAGCTTGTTATCCAAGCAGGCGCATTCGCGAAAGGCGGCGAGATCTTCGTATTAGATATGGGAGAACCTGTAAAAATCGTTGATCTAGCGACCGACCTCATTCGTCTATCCGGATTCGAGCCTGGAGTCGACATCGAGGTTCAATTCTCGGGCATCCGTCCAGGGGAGAAGCTGTATGAAGAGCTGCTTCTAAGTGAAGAAGGGCTTGGGAATACCTCGCATGACCGTATCTTCGTGGGAAGTCCTTTGAAGATTAGTCAAAGTGAACTAGCTTTGAAGATTGTAAGATTAGAAAAAGTAATTGCTGATAAACATGGAACGGTCTATGAGGCTGTGAAGCATTTGGTGCCGAGTTTTAGTAATGTGGGTTAGAGGGATTTTGGTAGTAAGTTTGATATTACAAAATACATTTAGCTAATGAGGGGGAAAATATGATAAACACAGATATGATTAATATTAACATGAGAAATATACCTTTCTCTCCTCCAGATATAACGGATGCTGAAATCGAAGAAGTAATAAAAGTAATGAAGTCTGGCTGGATTACGACTGGGCCAAGAACTAAATTATTTGAGATGAAGATAGCAGAATATATTGGTACAAATAAAGCTGTATGTTTAAATTCAGCAACAGCTGCAATGGAACTTACATTACGCATTCTAGGGATTGGTGTTGGAGACGAAGTTATTACTTCCGCATACACTTATACTGCAACTGCTTCTATTATTGATCATGTGGGTGCCAAAATTGTCTTGGTGGATACTGCTGTGGATTCCTTTGAGATGGATTATGACAAATTAGCAGATGCAATTACCGAAAGAACGAAAGCAATTATTCCTATTGATTTAGCAGGGAAAATGTGCGATTACGAAACAATATACAAAGTAATAGAAAGTAAAAAAGAGTTATTTAAAGCAAATAATGAACTTCAAAATCTATTTGATAGAGTGATAATAATGACTGATGCTGCACATGCTTTTGGAGCTGAAGCTAATGGAATGAAATGCGGAAAAGTTGCAGATTTTACTTGTTTCTCTTTTCACGCGGTAAAAAACCTGACAACAGCTGAAGGTGGTGCAGTTGTTTGGCGAGATAGAATTGGTTTAGATGATGAGTGGTTATATAAGCAATATATGCTTTATAGTCTTCATGGACAATCTAAAGATGCTCTGGCAAAAACACAAAAGGGCTCCTGGGAGTATGATATTATTTATCCCGCTTATAAATGCAATATGACCGACATTATGGCTGGGTTTGGGTTAATTCAGTTAAATAGATACGATGACTTAATGAGTAAGCGAAAAGAAATTATTGAAATGTATGATAATGCGCTTCTACCGTTGGGGATTCAAACTTTAGTTCATTACAGTGAAAATTTCTCCTCTTCTGGACATCTTTATTTAACTAGGATACCTGGTATAGGAGTAGTTGAACGAAATGAGATTATTGTTAGGATGGCTGAGGCTGGAATTGTTTGCAATGTCCATTATAAGCCATTACCCATGTTTACAGCATACCAGAATTTAGGCTTTGATATAAAGGATTATCCAAATGCCTTTAGTATGTATGAAAATGAAATTACATTACCACTTCATACATTATTAAGCAATGATGATGTAGAGTATGTGACTACTACTTTTAAAAATTTGCTAATTGAATTTCAAGTGAGGTAACACGATGTATAGGATTGTATTCAAAAGGGTAATTGATATTTTGCTCGCAATACTTACGTTACCGTTTTTAGTTATTATCTTGTGTATAGTCGGACCAATAATATATATGGAAGATAAAGGACCTATATATTACAATGCACCACGTCTTGGTAAAAATGGTAGGGTATTTATGATGTATAAATTGCGATCTATGAAAATGAATGCCCCTGACCTACGCAATGCTGATGGATCGACCTTTAATGCCGAGAATGATCCTAGATTAACCAAAATAGGGAAGTTCATACGTAAGACGAGCTTGGATGAATCACCACAACTGTTAAATATAATCAATGGTGATATGAGTATCATTGGACCAAGACCTGACTTGCCAGAACATGAAGCCCTATATGAGGGAAATGAAAAACGAAAGTTAGAAGTCAGACCAGGTGTTACTGGTTTCAATCAAGCTTATTATAGGAATACGATTCCTTGGAAAGAGCGAATTCAAAATGATATTTATTATGTAGATCATATATCTTTTTGGCTTGATATTAAAATTTTCTTGAAAACAGCGGTATCTGTAATAAAACGAGAAGATGTTTTTGTAACTGAGAATAGTGCAAAAAAGGCAGATAATAGTGGTGTTGGCCTGTAAGAAGTGGGGGTTTTAATGGTGGGAAATGCAGTAACATTTTATGATTTAGAGTGGGATACAGATTTCTTTGGAGTTACTAGTGCAAAAGCCATCTTACATAAACCACTAACAATGAACGAATGGAAATTACTAAAAAATAGGTTTTGTGAATATCAATTTGTTTCTATTGAGAATAGAAATTCAGAGCCAGTGAATGCACAACTAATCGGAAATGATACCACAGCATACCTAGTAGATGTGAATATACAATTTGTGAAGACATTGGAAGTGCCACATAGAGTATCATCCAATATTGTAGTACTTCAAGCTCTAGAGCAGAATGATCAAATTCTCGAGATGGCAGATTTTCAATTTTCAAAGTTTACTGAGGATAGTGAGTTGGCCAAACGGAACGGTGATCAAGTATATCGCCAGTGGTTAATAAATTCTTTTGGTAAGTTAGGGAAGTATTTTGCAATATCAAAAGATCAGAATGGTTTAGTAAATGGATTTTTATTGCATTCGTATTCTGAAAATAGTTGTGTGGTAGAGCTTATTGCTGTTTCTAAAGTTAATTCTAAGAGTGGGTTAGGAACAGAATTGTTTAAGACGGTTGAAGAATTTTCATACCAACGTGGGATAAAAGAAATTAAAGTCGGTACCCAGGTTCGAAATCTGGCAGCGATTAATTTTTATCATAAAGTAGGATGTATGCAAATTGGTTGCCATCAAGTTTATCACTTGTGGAATAAATAAGGTGTTACTGCTTTGCAGCAAGAGTAAGGAGATTGAGCGAAATTGAGAGTACTGTACATTGCCACTTCATTCCCGGAACCTGGTAAGGGAGCAACAATATATACTGATTTAGCAGAAGCACTACATGACTCAGGTCATGAGGTAACAGTTGCTGTATCAGAACAAGCTAGAAATAGAACAAAAACTGTATTACAAAAAGAACGTGATTTTGATGTGCTTCGGATTGTTACTGGAAACTACTATGACGTAGGATTAATAGAAAAAGGAATTACAACTTTAAAAATCCCAGTGATGATGAAAAAAGGGATTAATAAGTATTTAGGAGATAGAGAGTTTGACTTAATATTATTTGAATCACCGCCAATTACTAATGCAGGACTAGTAATGTGGGCAAAGAAAAAATTTAATTGTATTTCTTACTTAATGCTTAAAGATATATTCCCCCAAAATGCAATTGATTTGGGTATTATGAAGTTTAACAGTTTAATCTATAGATATTTCCTAGCAAAAGAAAAAAAATTATATCGAAGTGCTGATTATATTGGTTGTATGTCTATTGCTAATAAAAACTATTTAGTCGAGCATAATTCTTGGCTAGATAGTACTAAGATAGAATTATTTCCAAACACTAAAAAAATCATCTCGAATATTGAAATAGATGGATTTCCCATGCGTGAACGGTTTGGGATTCCAAAAGACGCTTGTGTATTTCTTTTTGGCGGAAATATGGGGCGACCTCAGTATATAGATCTTTTGTGTCAAGCAGTAAAAGAATGTAAAGATGATAGTTCAATTTATTTTCTTTTTGTAGGTAGGGGCACAGATAGATATAAATTGGATCAGACAATAAGAGATGTTGGTATTAATAATGCTCTTGTAATTGAGAATTTACCAAGAGATGAGTATGAACAGATTACAAAGGAATGTAATGTAGGGCTAATTGTACTAGATCCACGATTTACTATTCCTAACTATCCATCGCGAATACTTTCCTATATGGAGTACGCGAAGCCAGTACTGGCTGCTACTGATAATGTTACAGATCTCAGAGATTTATTAGCAGAGTCAAAGTGTGGAGATTGGGTATGGTCAGGGGATGTAAAAGCTTTTGTAGCAAAAATTAGAGAAATGGCTCACAGTGAAGAACTTATAATTAAAGGAACCAACGGACGGAAGTTTATAGAGGATAACTTTATGTTAAAAAATTCAATACGTATTTTAGAGAAACATTTCAAATAACTGGAAGAGGTAATTATATGTTTAAAAAGAAAACTTTATTAATTACTGGTGGTACAGGTTCTTTTGGAAATGCAGTAATGAAGAGGTTTTTAGATACTGACATTAAGGAAATTCGAATATTTTCTCGAGATGAAAAGAAGCAAGATGACATGCGAAAACTTTATAAAAGTGAAAAACTTAAATTTTATATAGGAGATGTACGAGACTTAGCAAGTGTAAAAAATGCTATGTATGGTGTGGATTATATCTTCCATGCGGCAGCGTTGAAACAGGTTCCATCTTGTGAATTTTTTCCTTTAGAAGCTGTGAAAACAAATATATTAGGAACGGATAACGTTCTAACAGGTGCAATTGAATGTGGAGTGAAGAAAGTAATCTGTTTGTCTACAGATAAAGCCGCGTACCCTATTAATGCCATGGGAATTTCTAAAGCTATGATGGAAAAAGTATTTGTTGCAAAATCAAATACTGTGAATCCAGATAGGACTTTAATCTGCGGTACTCGATACKGAAATGTTATGGCTTCAAGAGGTTCTGTAATTCCATTATTTATTGAACAGATAAAAAATGGGCAACCTTTAACAATTACAGATCCAAATATGACGAGATTCCTAATGAGTTTAGAAGAAGCAGTTGAACTTGTGATATTTGCATTCGAGAATGCAAAAGCAGGGGACATCATGGTACAAAAATCTCCAGCATCGACAATTGGTGATTTAGCAATAGCGATAAAAGAGCTATTTGACGTTGATAATGAAATAAAAATTATTGGTACTCGTCATGGTGAAAAACTTTATGAAACACTTCTTACTAGAGAAGAACATGTAGTTGCTCAGGATCTAGGAGGTTTTTATCAAGTACCCGCGGATAAAAGAGATCTCAATTACGACAAGTATTTTATAGAAGGTGACGAGGAATTATCTTCTGAAGTTGAGTATAACTCTCATAATACTGAGAGATTAAATGTTGAAGCCATAAAAGATAAGTTATTAACGCTGGATTACGTAAGGACAGAATTAAGAGGTTGGAAACAATGAAGATACTAGTGACAGGTGCAAAAGGATTTATTGGYAAAAATCTTGTCTCAGAATTAAGG
This sequence comes from Paenibacillus sp. 01T442, assembly GCF_056398345.1. Taxonomy (NCBI): domain Bacteria; kingdom Bacillati; phylum Bacillota; class Bacilli; order Caryophanales; family Paenibacillaceae; genus Paenibacillus; species Paenibacillus sp. 01T442. Next base: position 92,154 of record NZ_JBFTPF010000016.1, on the reverse strand, counting down.
AATCGTAATTTTACAGATATTTTCGAATATAGTTCAGATTCTGACCCGAATTTATTTGAAGAATATTGCGAAAAAACAAATTTTGTTTTTCATCTTGCTGGTGTAAATCGTCCGCAAGACCAGTCAGAATTTATGGATGGGAACTATGGTTTTACTGCAAAACTACTTGAAACATTAAAAAAATATCAAAATACTTGTCCGATAGTGATCTCATCATCAATACAAGCTGAATTAAATAACCCATATGGAGTTAGTAAAAAAGCAAGTGAAGAATTAATTGTTAATTACAGTAAAACAACCGGGTCAAAAGTGATGGTCTATCGTTTCCCAAATGTATTTGGAAAATGGTGTAGACCTAATTATAATAGTGCAATTGCAACATTCTGTTATAACATTGCTCATGAACTACCAATCAACGTTAATGATCCAACTGTTGTAATGAATTTAGTTTATATTGATGATGTAGTCGCCGAATTAATTAACGCATTAAAAGGAAATGAAAACTCCGTTGGAGATTATTGTGAAGTTCCAGTCGTTCATACTATCACTCTCGGAGAAGTTGTACGTTTAGTCCATACATTTAAAGAGAGTCGTGAAGAACGATCCATACCAGATATGTCAAATCAATTCACTAAAAAGTTGTATAGCACATATTTAAGCTATTTACCAAAAACAAATTTTAGCTACGCTCTAAAAATGAATACAGATAATAGAGGGTCTTTTACTGAGTTTATTAAGACGCCAGATAGAGGACAAGTTTCTGTTAATATATCTAAATCCGGTATTACAAAAGGTAATCATTGGCATCATACAAAAAATGAGAAATTTCTTGTAGTGAGTGGRACAGGAGTTATTCGTTTTAGAGATATTAACTCTGGGGAAGTTATTGAATATTTTGTTAGTGGAGAAAAAATGGAAGTAGTAGATATACCTACTGGCTACACACACAATATTGAAAATCTTGGGGATACCGATATGGTCACTATTATGTGGGCGAACGAGTTCTTCGATCCTGAAAAGCCTGATACATATTTTATGGAGGTATAACGAATGAATAAATTAAAGGTGATGACTGTCGTTGGGACCCGACCAGAGATTATTAGGCTATCAGCTGTTATTAATAAATTAGAAGAATCCAATGCTATTGAACATACGCTTGTCCATACAGGGCAGAATTATGATTATGAATTAAATGAAGTGTTTTTTAATGATTTCAATTTAAAGAAGCCAGACTATTTTCTAGATGCGGCTACCGGAACAGCAGTTGAAACGATCGGGAATATCCTAGTGAAAATTGATCCAATCATGGATAAAGTAAAGCCAGATGCTTTACTAATTTTGGGAGATACGAATAGTTGTTTATGTGCAATTGCAGCCAAGCGACGACAAATTCCAATATTCCATATGGAAGCTGGTAATAGATGTTTTGATCAAAGGGTTCCAGAGGAAACAAATCGAAAAATAGTGGACCATATTGCAGATATCAACTTAACTTATAGTGACATTGCACGAGAATATTTATTAAGAGAAGGACTACCCGCAGATAGAATAATTAAAACGGGAAGTCCAATGTTTGAAGTTCTCCGTTCTAGAGAAGTAGATATTGCAAAAAGTGACGTATTGGAACGATTGGAACTTAAAGAAGGTAAGTACTTTGTGATATCCGCACACAGAGAAGAAAATATTAATTCAGAACCCAATTTTTTAGACTTAATTGAGAGTATTAATGAAATCGCAGACAAATATAAAATACCCGTAGTTATAAGTACACATCCCCGAACTAGAAATATGATTACAGCTAAAGGTATAGAGTTTAATCCATTGGTGAWAACAATGAAACCTCTAGGATTTAATGACTATGTTAAACTTCAAATTAAGGCTAAAGCAGTATTGAGTGATAGTGGAACGATTAGTGAGGAGTCATCAATTCTAGGATTTAAAGCTTTAAATATTAGACAGGCTCATGAAAGACCAGAGGCTATGGAAGAAGCAACTGTGATGATGGTTGGCGTTAAGCGGGACAGAATAATACAAGGGTTAGAAATACTTGAAACACAACACCTAGATACTTTAAGGCCAGTGGCAGATTATTGTATGCCTAATGTCTCAGAGAAAGTATTGAGGATAATATTGTCTTATACTGATTATGTGAATAGAGTGGTTTGGGAAAAATTTAACGAGAGGTAAATAGCAGATGTCATTTCAATATTATTTTTCTAAATTACTAAAAAAACTCAACATGCCCGCAATCAGGCAAACTACAAAAGATAGGACTTCAAGAATTTGCTCAGGGTCACACGTTGTTAGTTCAATTTTAGGTAGATATTCTTATATCGGAAATTATTGTACTGTTGTTGATACTGAAATAGGTTCATTTTGTTCTATAGCGGATAATTGTATTATTGGAGGTGCAGGTCACTCAATAGATTGGGTTTCAACATCGCCAGTTTTTTATGAGGGAAAAAATATTTTGAGAAAAAATTTTTCAAATCACTCTTATAAAACTACAAATAGAACTACTATTGGAAATGATGTATGGATTGGTAGTAATACTCTGATAAAAAGCGGGGTAACTATTGAAAACGGGGCTGTTATAGGGATGGGTTCAGTCTTAACTAAAAATGTGGGAGCTTACGAAATATGGGCAGGAAACCCAGCTAAATTTATTCGAAATAGATTTAACATTGAGATAGTGAATAAACTCCAACAGAGTCAATGGTGGAACTATGATGATTCTGAATTAGAACAAGCTTCTGTAAATTTTATAGATATAATTAAATTTACAGATAATCTTAAATAAGATTGAGGCGAATGAAATGAGAATTTTACATTGGGATGAAATGTTTCATCCATCATTTGGTTATCAAATAAATGTCCTTCCAAAATATCAAGCAAAACAAGGCCATGAAGTAATAATTCTCACTTCAGATAAAATTAGTGAACATCCTACTTTTTCTAAGTTTGGGATTAATGATGACATAGAGCAAGAAGACAAAAAATACATGGATACATATGGAGTGAAAATTATTCGTTTACCTATTCATAAAGTGATAAGTGGGCGGGTGATTTATAAATATGGTTATATAAAAAAAATAAAAGAATTAATGCCTGACGTGATTATGTGCCACACAAATGATACATTATCTTCAATTAGAATAACACAAAAATACAAATCGCTTAATATTCCAATTGTTTTTGATAATCATATGTTAGAGATGGCATCTAAAAATCGATTAAGCAAATTTTTTCGACTTTTTTTTAGAATGTTTGTTTCCCCGATTATAAAAAAAAATGAATTGATTGTAATTAGGACACAAGATGATGATTATGTTAACAAGCACTTGGGAATCCCAGCAAATCAAACCCCTTTTATTTCATTTGGATCAGATTTGACATTATTCCATCCGGATTCTATAGAGAAAAAAAATCTTAGAGATAAATATAATATTAAGGAAAATGACTTCGTTGTTATTTACACTGGTAAATTAACTGAGGAAAAAGGTGGAAAGCTATTGGCGAAAGCTTTCGAATCAAAATTTGAAGCCCCCAAGAATGTGGTACTAGTTACAGTCGGAAGCTCTAGTAGTGCTTATGAAAAAGAGGTGGAAGAAATATTTAATAATTCGGAAAATAGAATTATTAGGTTTCCTACACAAAAATATATAGATTTACCAATGTTTTATAAAATGGCTGACTTATGCGTTTTTCCAAAACAATGTAGTTTAAGTTTTTATGATGCTCAGGCTTGTGGATTACCAGTAGTTTCTGAAAATAACAATATTAATATCGATAGACTTAGCTTTAACAATGGATATACTTTTATGAAAGATGATGTCGAGGATTTCAGAGGAAAAGTTTTAAAATGCATTCTTTTGTCGGAAACCGAATATAGTATTTTGGTAAATAACTCCTATAATTTTGTGAAAAATAATTACAATTATGAGGAGATCACAAATAAATATACAGAAATATTAACTCATGAATACTTGAAATTTCATGGAAAGCGGGGGGAGTAAATAAGAATACTTCCTTTTCCAATACAGAAGTCAGGTAGGTATCTATACAAATTGTAAAAGATAGAGGTAAATGATTCTTGTATGCACGTATTAAAAGCAAAATATGGAGGAAAAAGATTTTGAGTATAGAATCTAGACAGAATAAATTTACTTCATTAGAAATATTCCTAATTTTATTTTTGTATAAAATAATCATCGAGTTTATATATATTTTTAGTATTTCTAGAACATATAGTTATAGTGGACTGACTTTAGATTATAGCTTTTTAGCGTTTTGGATATCGATATTATATCTGATAGTTCTTGCTTTGTCTTCTCCAAAAGAAAAATCCAGACCTTCAACATATATGTTTATCACGATAGAATTATTCATAGTGGTTCCGCTACTTTCTTATTTTTGGTTGAATAACCAAAGTAAAGTTTATACTACATATATAATAATATCAATGATTATTATATCTACAATATTAAAAATAAAGCCAATATCACTAAATTTAAAAGAAAAAACAGCACAAATATGGATAAATTTCATTTTTATATTTTATGTATTAATTACACTGTATTTAATAGCTAAAAGAGGTGGGATTGACCCACGAGCACTGGATTTTGATTCGATTTATGAGTTGCGTTCAGAAAATGAGATACAAGGACTATTAGGCTACTTAATGAATTGGTGTACAAAAGCATTTTTTCCTTTTTTCTTCTTGTACTACTATTATAAAAAAAAATATTTTATGCTTTTGCCTATCATAATATTTCAGTTATTGATGTATTTAAGTTTTGGAAATAAAGCTTTTTTATTTTCAATAGGAATTGTATTAATCTCGACATATTTAATGCAAAAGAAAAATTATTTATATGGAATGGTATTATATATGTCTAGCTTACTCATTTTTGCATATCTTGCAAAAATATATAATATTTCAGATGCTCTTCACAGAGCAATTCCGTACAGAATGATCTATATTCCTGCACAAATACAATATCAATACTACGAATTTTTTAGTATTAGAGAAAAAGTCTATTTCGCCGATGGAGTCATTGGTAAACTTTTTTCTATTGATAACCCGTATTCAGCGCCAATACCGTTAGTAATTAGTAGGTTTTTTTTAGAAGTAGATGCGTATTCTAACACTGGTATATTTTCTGATGCTTATGCTAATGGGGGAGTATTACTATTACTAGTATTTGTAATAGTTTTCGCATTAATATTATATCTTATCGATTCTACGACAATGAAACTTCCATTGTATACAATAGTAGGATCATTTAGTTATATTATGTTTGTTTTGAACGATACAGGCTTATTGACGACATTATTAACAGGCGGCTTAGGATTAATGATTTTTTTATTTTTATTATTTAATTCTAGTATTTCGGATAGTTCAGATTTGATTGAAAATAGATGAATACATTTGAAAATGAAATGTCTAATAACAGGATGAGTGTATAGTATGAATATAGTTCGGCGATTTTTAAAACAAAGAATTAATATTTTAAATGATTTTGCATTAAATATTATTGCATCAGTTATTTTAACTTTTGCAACTCAAATTGTGGTATTTCCTTATATTGGAAAAGTGATGCCGATAGGAGACTACGGGCAGGTCTTGACAATTATGGGAATGGTATATGTATTAGGAGTTTCGCTTGGAAATCCTTTAAATAATACTCGAATATTACTTCAGACAGAATATGAGAAAAGAAGCTTAAATGGAGATTATAATCCAATATTCATTGTACTTCTGATTTTTAATATTTTTTTCATGTTAATTATCACCACAATTTTATATAAAAGTTTAAATACTAGTGTAATAGGTTTAACAATCATTTCTTCTTTAGTCATGTTTCGTTCATATTACTCTGCAGGTTTTAGATTGAAAATTGATTATAAGAAAAATTTATATGCTAGTTTTTATGGTTTAATTGGGTATTTTTTGGGAATATGTGTTGCGTATTATACGGAAATGTGGATTTTTATTTTTATATTTGGTGAATTAATAACGTGTGTTTATATTTTTTTATCAGTGGAAATAGTTCGCGATAGATTTGCAATTACAGAGTTATTTACGCATAGTTTACGCAAATATAAATATATAATGGCATCGGCTGCGATATCCTCGATACTTATATATATGGATCGCTTTTTTATTTATCCAATTTTAGGTGCTGAGTATGTTTCAATATATAATGTTGCTTCTTTTCTAGGGAAGACAGCTGGGGTTATAATGGGACCAATTTCAGCTGTTTTACTCACATATTATGCAAGAGAATCAACAATTTCAAAAAAGGATATTTACATTAGGACAGGGATAAGTATCATTATTTCATTTTTTTTTATTGTAATAATAAAATTTATAGGTGTGCCAGTAACGCATTTTCTGTATCCAACAATTGCGGAGTATACTAAGCCATATTTTTTTGTATCAAATTTAGCAGCAATCGTTTTGATTTTAGGGAATATCTTACAGCCAATATTACTTAGATTTTCGGAAGATAAATGGCAATTAATAATCCAAGGTTTATATTTTTTGTTTTATTTGGTATTTGGATTAATTGGTATGAAAAATTATGGATTAATTGGCTTTTGTTATTCTATTTTATTGGTGAATATCTTAAGATTTATTTTTATGTTTATTGTTGCGATTTTAAGTTTAAAGCAAGATGAGTAGAGGAGTAGATTGTTTTGATTATTAATGTAATTGGACTTGGATATATTRGTTTACCGACGGCTCTTATACTCGCGAATAGTGGGATAAAAGTAGTAGGTACTGATAAAAATACGAATTTAGTGAAATCATTAAGAAGTGGAATACTTACTTTTGAAGAAGAAGGTTTAGAAGAGCTATTTAAAGAAGCGCAAACTAGTGGAATTGAATTTACAACAGAATATATTAGGACACATACTTATATTCTTGCTGTTCCTACACCATATATTAAACAAAGTAAGAAACTTGACCCAACATATGTTATATCAGCTTTAAATAGTGTTCTTGATGTGTGTGAGATAGGAGCTTTAATAATTATTGAATCCACTATTTCACCTGGTACAATTGATAAGTATATTCGTCCTGAGATTGAGAAGAGAGGTCTTACCGTTGGGGAGGATATACATTTGTTTCATGCACCTGAAAGAATAATTCCAGGTAATATGATTTATGAACTTCAACACAATTCAAGAACTATTGGTGCTGATAATTTTGAGATGGGGGAAAAAGTTAAAGGATTATATTCAAGTTTTTGCAAATCAGAAATAATTGTGACAGATATAAGATCGGCAGAAATGTCGAAAGTTGTGGAAAATACATATAGAGATATAAACATAGCATTTGCAAACGAACTAGCAAAAATTTGCCGTACGGACAATATGGATGTTTATGAGATTATTAAGATAGCTAACAAACACCCACGAGTAAATATTCTGCAGCCAGGTCCGGGGGTTGGTGGTCACTGTATATCAGTTGATCCATGGTTCTTGGTTGGGGATTATCCAGATTTAACTAATCTAATTTTGACAGCAAGAAAGATTAATGATTCTATGCCTAGACATGTGCTCGGACGAGTAAGAGATATTATGAGAGAACACAATATAAAGGATATTTCTAAAGTGGGGCTTTATGGTCTGGCATATAAAGAAAATGTTGATGATACAAGAGAAAGCCCAACTCTACAATTACTAGAGAAAATGGATGAACATTTGGCTTTTGGTGTGAAAGTGTATGATCCATTTGTAAAAACAAGAATTGTAGATCATCAATTTATGAATTTCGATGACTTTTTAAATGAGATTGAAATTCTTGTAATTATGGTTGGGCATAATCATATTAAAGAAAATTTGGATCGCATAGAGGACAAGCATGTACTTGATACAAGAAATATCTGTACTTTTGATGGTACATATAAATTATAGATAGTTTATCATGACAACCTAGTACTTCCGCCCCTCCCTACCTCCAAATAATCACGACGAATAGACCATTTGCCGCAAATTATGTATTTGCTACAATAGGTATATAAGTCAATCACATAAATCGGACGATAATGGCAAAGCTGATGAAAATCAGTGACGCAAAGCTATAGGGACTAAGGTGGTTTATGCCAGTATGTCAGCCAGCTTCCGAATCATCGTGCCTCCCAGTGATTTATGTGAAATCGAGGAGGGAATTAGATGGATAAGTTTTGGCATTCTTTTTGGTTGAGATTTAACGAGGCTATCCTGGATAGCTGCATCTGTGATGTGGAGCGGACGAAGATTTTTAATAAAATTAGTTATCATCGTACGAAACTGTATACATAAGGAAAGCACCCAAAGGGTGCTTTTTTCGTTCGTATTCTTATTGACGCCGCGGGTATTGCTTCAAGCTAGAAATAGGACTATTGACTATGACTTAGGTCCCTCTGCAAATGTCGCAGACTCAGGTATAATGAAAATATTAACAGCTTGTACCAAACAGTTATTTGGGACTGTCGGTGAAACGTCTGCGTTTAAATCCCCAGCATTTGATCCAAATAGCGCCTTCATCATCTTTGAAAAGCTTGATACCGAGTAGTTTCAAAGGGGTCCATACTTCTGTAAAGTAGTAGTTAGGCAAGTGCATCGTCTCCCGTGTATGGTGTATATTACCTTTTAATATAACTGTTATCAATTGAAATGTATGTCGAAATTTGTCACCTTTCTTGTAGGKTGATTATTTTTGCGTTAAAATGCACCTTGAGGTGCATTTTTTTTGCGTTTTCTGCGACAATATGTGACTTCTGGGCTCTTAGAGTTTATAATAAACATATCTATTATGTGACTTGGTTGGTGAATATATGAAGAAAAAGAAGTGGATGAAGCGACTAGTATGGGTAGGAAGTAGTGCTGCTATGCTGCTTGTCATTGGGTATTTTGGCATGAATATAGCTATGTCTTATTTCCTGGATTCGATGATTCCCACCATGCCTTTGGAAATCAGTCAAGCAGCTGAAGATGAGACTAGTTTAATAGTTTCTGATGTTAGTGATGTTAATAGTAAAACTAACGCAACAACAGTAACGATGGAGTCTACAATTCCCAATGTGCAGAAGCCAGATGATGCGACGCCTACGCTTAAACCGCAAGGGACAGCGATTCCGATAGATACGCCAACTGAGAAACAAGCTACTAGTTCATCTACTCAGAAGTCGAATGAATCTAAGAGTGCTGATCAGATCTCGACACCATCTCCAGCAGCGTCTAAGAATGGGACAGGTTATGAAGCTCAAATTACGACGGAGAAAGCAAAAGAGGTCCAGGATGCGATCACACTTAAGGAGAAGGCTTCGGTGACTTCGGTGCTTTTGAAGAAATTAAGTGCGTCAGATCTCCAACTTTTTGCGAAGATGGCTGGTAACGGTTTATCTGTCGATGAAAAGAAGAAAGCCAAGGATATTATTCTGCAGAAGCTATCGGAAGACGAGTATAACCAATTGATTGGAATTGCTGCGAAGTATGGCTTAAGTCAAGGGAAGAAGTATGCTGAAACGCAGCCGAAATCTACAAAGTAATGTAAACACAGTTGCTAACTACAGTAGGGGGTTGAGATGAGAAAAAGACTCATACTGACAATCATTGTGCTAGGTATGCTAGGGGTTGGCGGTTATACGGCTTATAGTTATGCGATGAATGTGATTGCAGATAAAATAGCCAATCAACTTGTTGTGGATGGTGGGACAAGCCAGCAATGGTTGAATTCCATGGATTTGTCCGCTGTTGCAAATACGATTGAAATTCCTCCTTCTGTTACCCCGAGTGCTGAGAAGCCGAAGTCTGCAACCGAAGATAAATCGAATGGAAACGTGAACCCGAAGAACTCGAATGAGCAGGAAAACGCTGCGAATACCGTAAAGGGGCAAGAGCCAACAACGGGAAATGAACAGAAGAAGTCGACTGCAACGGAGAAGAAGGAAGATGTTCAATTCGAAAATAAGCAGGAGGCTGTGAAGTTCGTGATGAGCCGATTCTCGGCATCTGAACTCAACAAACTTAGGCAAATGGCTAGTGGTGGACTGACGCCTGAGAAGAAGGCAGAACTGAAGAAGATCGCGTATACGAAGTTTACATCGGCAGAAATTGCGGCCGTACAGAAAGTGGTTTCTTCCCAATAATACATAGAAGAGGTGTTCAGAAAGTGAAAGCAAGTCAACGAATGAAAGCAATTACAGGTTTATCCCTAGCCCTGGTGATGGGAGTGTCAGCGCAAGCATCAGCAGCTCAAGCGCCAATGGATGTGGATGTGTATCAGGTTCCGATGCATTTTACGTTTGATGGGAAGGAATATGCGCCGCCAGTGGATCAGCAGGGTTTCATTTATGAAGGCACGACGTATGTTCCCATTCGATTCATTTCTTACTCGCTAGATAAAGCGGTCAACTGGGACCCGAATACCTATACGGTAACGATTGCAGAGCCTAAGACGACAGAGAAAATTAATATTAGTGAATATAAATTAAATACGCAGGTTTTTTCGAAAAGCAATGAAAAGTTCGATAAATCGAAGTTAGCGCCAAGTAATTTGAAGGTATATAAAGAGAAAATTAATTATGTTTTTGATGGTGTAAAGAAGAGCCCATCTGATGAATTGCCAGGGTATATTGTTGATGGTAGTTTGTTTGTTCCGATTCGTTTCTTCTCGGAGTCTGTTGGGAAAACGATTAACTGGGATCCGGAGACGTACACGGTGTCCGCGGTTACGAAGGAAGAGAAGAAGCCTGAGGTGAAATTGCCGGAAGTGAAGCCAGAGACGAAGCCTGTAACACCGCCAATAATTGGTGGTGGAGGCGGTGGTGGTGGCGGAATCACAAAACCATCTGAAGCTTCGATTAAGTCTGAGGCTGAAGCTAAAATGGCCCAGTTAAAAGCAGATGCTAAAGCTGCGTTACAAGAGCTATATGATCAATATAAAGAAAATCCAAGTCCAAGTTTAATCGCGCAAGGCTTTGCGAAAGTCGATCAAATTAATAATCAGTTTGATCAAATTAATAGTGACACGAAAGCAAAGCTAAGTGAGAACGGTTATGATACGTCCATTACAGATACCTACAAAGAACAATATGAACAAATGAAGGCAGATGAACTGGCTAAGATAAACAAGTAATGCGCCCATTTTTTGGGCTTTCGTTCACCGAATAGGCAATCGCACACATACAGTATAGTAGAAAATCAAACTATACAGAGATTGTGAGTGATTACGATATGACGAAGCGTGAAGATCAAGAATTTCGTCCGCCGGTCGGAGGGCATGGTGGCGGTATAGGACATGGACCTGGCGGTATCGGAGGCATAGGTGGACCTGGAGGTATTGGCCACGGACCTGGAGGTCCCGGGCACTTCCCAGGTGGCCCAGGAGGTCCTGGACATTTTCACGGTGGCCAAGGCCACTTCCATGGCGGCGGCTTTAACAATGTACTACCTTGGGTAGTGGCTCCCTTACTATACGGTGCGGCGACACAACCATACTACCCACCCTACTACCCACCCTATTACCCGTACCCATATCCATATCCATACCCATACCCATACCCGCCGTACAATCAGTAATATCCACCATATCCGACGTACCCTGTGATCAGGGAAGAGGATAATTTGTAGTCTCCAAAGCATTTATAATCAAAGCTGCCTAACGAGTGGGAACCCCCTACTTGCTAGGTAGTTTTTTTTATTAATTAGAATTATTATAAACAAGGTTGATTTTATTTTTATTTTATTTATAATAATTATTATCTGATATCGATTATCAATTATATGAATAAGGCCGTATGGAAGGAGTGCATCACCGATGTATGATGTCATTATTGTTGGAGCTGGTCCCGCTGGAGCTTCTGCGGCGATATATACAGCAAGAGGGAATTTGAAAACATTAGTTATCGATAAAGCACCGAATACAGGAGCACTGGCCATTACGCATAAAATTGCGAATTATCCTGGTGTCATTGGTGAATTGTCAGGGAAGGATCTGCTGGATACGATGCGCGACCAAGCCAAAGTCTTCGGAGCTGAGTTCATCCAGACGACGATTACGGACGTGGATGTCGAAGGCGAAACGAAGTACGTGTTTACCGCTGACGGGATGTTTGAAGGCAAGGCGATCATCATTGCAACAGGCTCTAAAGGACGTAACCGCATGCTGCCTGGTGAAGAAGATCTGATGGGGCGCGGCGTGAGTACGTGTGCGACGTGTGATGGTGCTTTTTTCGAAGGAAAAACGGTCGCAGTGATCGGGGATTCGGAAGAAGCGCTGGAAGAAGCACAGGCATTGAGCAAGTTCACGAAATCCATTCATTTCGTTGTGCCTCGACCTGAGCTGCAAGGCATTCACCACGTTCCAGAATTGAAAGGCACGAACATTCTCTATAAGACGAAGTCGCTCGAGGTTCTTGGCGATAAGCAAGTTCATGGTCTCAGAATTCGTACGAGCTCTGGTGGCGAGGAAGTGCTGGATGTGGATGGTGTCTTCGTTTTCCTATCTGGCAGCAAGCCAGGTACGGATTTCTTGCAGGATCAAGTTCCTCTGGATGAGGATGGCTTTATGATTTTGGACAGCTCAATGCAGTCGCCGGTTTCGGGTGTTTTTGGTGCAGGAGAAGTTAGACGTACCCCAGTGAAACAAGCGGTCGTTGCCGCTGCGGATGGTGCGATTGCCGCCATGGCAGTCGATAAATTCATTAATAAACGGGCTCAACTGATCCCGCAATACAAATAATTCAACCTTTTAGGAGATGACCAACTATGTCTAATGTAATTGTATATTCCAGTACGAACTGCCCTTATTGTGTCCAACTGAAAAAATATTTAACAGATCAGCAAGTCGGTTTTGAAGAAAGAAATATCGATTTGAATGATCAATTCGGACAAGAACTGCACGATATGGGTCTCATGTCCTTGCCTGTCACTGTTATTGGTGAGCACAAAATTCTTGGTCTCAACGTCACCAAACTCAAAAAAGCACTAGCCGAAATCGCTAGCTAATCCCATACATCAAAGGAGATAACAACCATGACACAACAACTAACCGTTCAATCTCAAGCTACTTTTGCTAAAATAGGGTTGCCAGCACCGAGCTTCACCCTGCTCTCCACGAAAAATATGGAAACGCTCGAGGAAAAAATCTCGCTCGAGGATTACCGCGGCAGATGGCTCGTATTCTTCTTCTGGCCATTCGACTTCACATTCGTGTGCCCGACGGAAATTACTGCATTCAGCGACTATTACGAGCAGTTCCTTGACCTCGATTGTGATATCGTAGGAGCGTCCGTAGATAGCATCTACACGCATCGTGCATGGACACAAACACCGCGCGATCAAAGGGGCATTGGTCCTGTGAAGTTCCCATTGGTCAGTGACTTCTCCAAAGAAACAGCACGTGCCTATGGCGTCCTCGATGATGAAACAGGTGCTGCACACCGCGGCTTGTTCATCATTGATCCGGATGGCGTGCTTCGCTATCAAGTGGTCACGGACATGAATGTTGGCCGCTCGGTTGACGAAACGCTTCGCGTGCTTCAAGCACTTCAAGCTGGCGGTCTGTGCCCAGCGAACTGGAAGCCGGGCGATCGCACGTTGTAAGGCAAAGAGTCCTAATCGACATCTTGTCGGTTGGGGCTTTTTCTCCTACTCGTATTCGTATCCCCATTTGAAGTATAATGGGTAAACTACAGGTAGATAGTGAGGTCGAATGCAGCATGGCGTCCATTGCGGACAAGGTATTTATGGGTTCTTTAATTTTGATGATGGTAGCTGTTGTCGTTAGCGGGATTGGCTTTCAATTCGTGAATTGGAAATCGCAGGTGACCAATGAACTTGAGGGAGAAACGCAGACGAGCAGCAGTCGAAAGAAATCCGTTATGGATCGACAAGATAAAAGTCTGAAACGCATAGGGCGCTCTTATTTATTTTGGATTGCGCTTGCGGGTATGCTGATCTCTATTGGTTTAAGTTATTTATCAAAATAGGTAGTTGGAAAAAGCGTATTGCTGCTCATGTTCATGATGAGTATGCTGTACGCTTTTTTGCGTAATTCCAGGGGGMGACAAAAATCTACATGAAATGATCTACAAGATTCTCCAACATTTTCATCGATTGTGCGTTATAAAGAATATAAGTATTCTTAATAAAGGAAGGAAATGTTGAATTATGAAAACTTACTCACAATTGAAAACCGAAATTCAAACGATATCGGATGAAATATTTTTGTTATATAAGATACAAGATGAGCTAAATAAGCACTTACAAGAAGTTTGTCTCCACGAGAACAAAGTTACCCTCGACAATGTTGAATATTCAGGAATGCTACAAAGTATTGATTATTGTATGGATTGCAGAAAACCTTTGCCCCTTGCTAGCTTTACATCAAGTGTTTAAATAAACTCAAATAGTTATATTTTTCGTTATACACAACAGTGAATAAACACGCCGTAATTGGTGTGCTTACTCACTGTTTTTAATTTAACCAGAATCCCGCGCAATAAAACGAGAAGATAACACCACTTTCTCAACCTGTCTCCCCGGATGCTGCAGTCGGTATAACAGTGTTTCTACAGCTCGAATACCTAGGGCTTCTTTCCCGAGCTCAATTGTACTTAGCGCAGGAGTCGCATAAGCGGCTGCTTCAATATTGTCCAGCCCGATGACTTTAACTTGACTAGGCACATCAAGGCCATGACGCTTCAGGATCGGCAACAACGCTAGCGCGAGGTGGTCATTGGCGCAAACAAAGCCATCGGGCATGGTTTCCGGCGTCAATGCCGCGACTTTGCGCTCCAATTGGTGAAGCATGTGTGGCCCGGAGTAGGCGATTTGCCATTTCTTCAGATGGTAGTGCTCAACAGGTCCAGATCCGGTCATATCTTCGAGCGCCATGCGGCAGCCCCACCATCGCTCTTTGAAACTGACGGCGAATTGATCATCGCCGATAAAAATAACACACTTCGCGCCAGAAGAGAGCAGGCGTTGACAGGCCATTTTGCCAGCATCCAAATTGTTATTGAGCACACAATCGACTTCGATGAGCGGTTCATGATGGTCAATGAGGACGAGTGGAATCCCACTCTGCTTCAACGAAATAACAGACTGCGCAGGAAATGTGCCTGCTAGCAGCTGCCCTATGCAATGCGACGGATCGAGATAGGAAGGCATTTGCAATCCCAGTTGATGATGAGGTGCGATAGGAACGATGAGATGCTCAAAGCCCAATTCTTTGCTGGCTGCGGCAATACCGGTGAGAACCTTTCCCCAAAAAGGGTTGTCCTCTAAATAGGTAGACTGAATCCACACCAAGATATAGGGAGTGATTTCAGTTTTGGCGTGTGTATCTCCAATGACATGGCTGGCAGTTTGATGATGAGTTGGCGTGCGTTGTGGCTGCTTCTGCTTGAGCGTATAGCCCATCGCTTTCGCAGTCTCCTGAATACGAAGACGGTTCTCTTCACTGACGCCTGATTTACCAGATAAAGCTTGAGAAACGGTATATTTGGACATACCTAGTCGGTCGGCAATTTGTTGCATGGAAACTTTTGGGCTCATGGGTGACATCCTTCTATGTCGAAAATGCTTCCGTGTTTTGTATAAAACCTAACAAATCTATCAATTCCGCCGAGAGGACTCCCACTTTTACAAGTGGCGAGGTGAATCGGCAACTTCCTGAGGTCACTCTAAATGTACTTCCTTTTCCAAATCATATGCGGTAAAATAAATGCAGAACATTTTTTCTTATTCGCTTTATGAACTGGAGGTGAAGTTATATGTCAGAGTTAAACCTAGTATACAGAACCCATCAAGTATGGATCAAGCCCGGCCATCGGTTGTATCCGTATCTGGAGCAGGTGTGTCAGGATGCCAAGAACCTTTACAACACGACCAACTTTTATATCCGACAAGTGTTTACTGCCTTTGGGCGGAACCAACCGTTGCAGCCACTGCAGCAACAAGTGGTTGACACGCTGCAAACGCACATCGACGCCATGAATGAACGACTGAGCGTGAAGAATCGTTCCCGTCCGTTCCAATTACCATCGCAGGAGAGTCCTTTTGTCAATTACCGCTTTCTGGACGCCTTATTCAAGGTGATGGAGCAAATCGACTATCGAACGCTTCCCACGCAGAGCAGTCAAGGGATCATGCAGGTTGTGTTTCAGAACTGGAAGTCCTTCTTCTCAAGTATAAAGGACTATCGTAATCATCCTGAGAAGTACAGCGGAAAACCACGTATTCCGGGCTACGCTCGCAGTCAAGCAAAAGAAGTTGTTTTCACGAATCAGGATTGTGTGATCAAAGAACGGAAATATCTAAAGCTTCCGAAAACGCGATTGCAGCTTAACATTGGAAAGCTGGGTTATACCGATGGACAGTTGATGCAGGTGCGTGTTGTTCCAAGATATGGACAATACGTGGTGGAAATGGTCTTCGCATGTCGGATTGAAGAGAGAAAAGCAGAGAAAGAACATGTACTAGCGATTGATCTTGGCGTCGATAATCTTGCAACCATCGTCACCACGACCGGATCCAAACCGGTGTTGTTGAAGGGCAAGGTAGTTAAAGCCATCAATCAGTATTACAACAAGATGAAGGCTCGTTATACTAGTATTCTTCGGCAAGGTAAGGAGCCGCATGAAGGCGTACGTACTTCCCACCGTTTAGAACGATTGCATCTGAAGCGCAATCGGAGGCTCAAAGACTTGTTCCATAAGGCGAGTTATCATATCATCAAGCTGGCTGTGGAGCTAAACATCGGCACAATCGTCATCGGGCATAACGACGGGTGGAAGCAATCTTCTGATATCGGTAGGCGAAACAATCAGTCCTTCTGTCATGTCCCTCATCAGATGCTCCTTTCGATGCTCCAATATAAAGCTGCTGAACAGGGGATAGCCGTCATCCTGACAGAAGAAGCCTACACCTCGAAAGCCAGTTTCTTGGATCATGATCCATTGCCTCGTTATAACGAAGAGGGTACTTGGACCTTCTCGGGGAAACGGATTCATCGCGGACTGTACAAGGGTGTGAAGGGCTTGATCCATGCTGATGTCAATGGCGCAGCCAATATTATGCGAAAAGTATTCCCAAAAGCATCCGCCAAGGAAGCTAATGGGATAGAGGGGTTGGATGGTACAAAAACCATCAATGTGTCAACTCCACTGGTGTTAAGCATCCTGAAATAAGTAAGGTTGATACACTAGAAACCCCCACTTCAAGCTATGCGTTAGCAATAGGTAAGTGGCGGGAGTATTCATTGTTCCTGATCAGGTGGAGATTGTCAATGTTCGCTTAAATAAAAGGTTCATGCAAAATAAAGATTGACCTCTGACAAGAAAGTGAGTAAATTATGTTCATCATTAAGAATTGTTAGCCTAACAAAAATAACAAATCATAAATGAGATGTCTTCTGACACACACCCATTTGGAGGATGAAAGCATGCTTACAACGATCATATTTTACGATCCCACATTTCCATATGAAGGAATTCGGCCCGATGACAAGGCTGTTGCACAGCTTGGAGAAATAGGAAGAGTGGTTGGAGCGCAGGAGCTAGAAGCAGCGCTGGGGCAGGGGGCAGATAACTTCATCCATCTTCACGGGCGTTACTTCCCGAAATCAGCATGGCAAGCAATCCTAACTCACGCGCGTAAAGGCAAAGGATTCGTACATCTAGGCAGCGCTCCTTTCCGAGTACCGGCTTACCAAGGTGCCGAAGGCTGGGAACTGGAAATCGAGCAGACAGCGTACCATCAGCAGCTTCAAATTCATGAAATTCTTTCCGTAGACGACGCTCCTATCGCTGGATATGCCGTGAATACCGAGCTGCCGTTGCTGGCAGGCAAAGAAAACTTGTTCGCTATTCAACCAACGGTTGGATTCGCACTGCATGTGACACGGACCGATGATCATCCAGGTCAAATTGGTTCTAGTGGTCCGATGGATGCGCATTTCACGCCTCTTCTGAAAGGGATTTCCAAGGAGGGACGTGAAGTGGCAGCGCCGATCGTACTTCTTGAGAATACGAAKGGGGTGTTCGCGGGAGGCCGCCACATTTTCGCCAATGTGGTTACGGATGAAACTTTCTGGGGTAACGGGGGAGCGGCGTTAGTAAGTGAGTTAGCGGCATATACGCAGCGAGGCGTTACGGAAATATGGTTCAAACCGAACTATGCTTGTTATGATCCGGGCGACCGTGCAGCGTTGACGGTTCAATTGCAGACGCTTGCGAATCGTACGGGGGCTGTATCGGAGAATGAGTCTTGGACATTCCACGTTCAAGTATCCAAAGACGGTGCATCATCACCGATCTGGGCGACGGAATTCTCGATGAGTGCGTCACGGGAGCTCTCTTTTAAAAAGGTAAACATACCTGTTGATATTGAAGCGGGTTACTATATAGCGGTTTGTAAAGCGGTAGCGAATACGGGGGAGACGCGCACGTTTAACCAAGGCTTCTGGGGATATGATGCGGAGTTGCTTCGCGAAGGGACGCCGATGTCCTGTGATCGCGACTACTTCTGGAAGGACGGACGTCCGCTTCCGATTGTTGGGATGACGTATATGACGAGCGATGTGGCGAGGAAGTTTCTGTTCTTGCCGAACGTTTCCGTGTGGGATCGCGATATTGCGCAAATGGTCAAAGCGGGCATTAACCTGCTTCGTACAGGTGTGTGGTCAGCGTGGCGTCAAATCATGTTCGTAGACGGACATCCTTATGAGGAAGTGCTGCGCAGCATAGATGCTTTTATTTTGACTTGCAAAAGACATGGGATCGAAGTCACGTTCAATTTCTTCTCTTTTACACCTGAGCTGTGGGAGGGCGTGAATCCGTATTTGGATCCGCGCAGCGTGGAAGCGCAGAAGCGGTTTATATCTTCCGTGGTGTCCAGACATAAGGAAACGACGAATGTGCACTGGGATCTGATCAATGAGCCGTCGATGTTCAATCCGAGCAAGCCTTTTGCTGGGCCGCAGTCGGCGCATGATGCTTTCGAGCACGAAGCGTATGTAGCTTGGCTGGAGGAGCGACATGGAGATATTCGCAAGCTGCAAGAGCGCTGGAATATGTCTCCTGCGGAACTGCCGAGCTTTGCAAGTGTCCGCTTGTTGAATCCTTCTGAAGTGAACATGAGCACAACGGAGACGGTGGAGAAAAAAGGTTCCCCATGGCTGGATTATACCMTCTTCACCATGGACATGCACAATCGTTGGGCGAAGGAATTGATCGCAACGATTCGCAGTATTAACCCCGCACAGTTGGCGACTGTGGGACAGGATGAGGGCTTAGGGGCGCAGCGGCCATCGCCATTCTTTTATGCAGAAGCAGTGGACTATACGACGGTGCATACGTGGTGGTTGATGGATCAGTTGGTGTGGGACGGGATTTTCTCCAAGGCGCCGACGAAGCCAAGCTTGATTCAAGAAACGGGCATCATGTATGTCGAGACGGCGGATGGGCGTGCAAAGCGGTCGGAGTATGAGTTGCGAAATATTTTGGAGCGTAAATATGCTTATGCCTTCTCAACAGGTGGAGCGGGTGCTGTTCAGTGGATTTGGAATATCAACTTCTATATGAACAACATCAATGAGTCGCATATTGGTGCGCTGCGGGCAGACGGGACAGAGAAGCCAGAGGCGGATGTTTCCTATGATTTCGGGGCCTTCATGGGTGAGATACGCGATCTCTTTGTTGGCCGCAAATTAGAGGATGTCGTGGCGGTGTTCCCGTATTCGAATGATTTCTCCACGCGTAAAGTAGCCGGTGACGCAACAGCGAAGCTGACTCGCACGCTAGCTTATGGGATGAACGTACCGTTCCGCGGGTTGAGCGAGTATCATCTCGAGGCATTGTCGACGGATCAGCCGAAGTTGATTATCGTGCCGAGTGCGCATAACTTCAGTGATGCCGCTTTGGAGAAGTTGACGACGCATGTCCGTGAAAATGGCGGAACGCTGCTGTTTACTGGGCCGCTTGGATTAAATGAGTACTGGGCACCTGTCGCTCGGTTGACCGATATTGTAGGTGAAACGGTGCTCAGCAACATTGTGCGTGAAGAGGCGATGGTGTTGGAAGGAGAAATGGTTCCTGTGTCCTTCGGAGGTGCACGGATCGCTGAGTTGAATAAAGAGGTACCACTATCCGATGATGGAAAATGGAATTCACAGCATGGCGTCGTTCGCAGCTACGAGCTGGGCAAAGGGCAGCTGATCTGGTGTCCACTCCCAGTGGAGCTTGGTGAGCGCAGCGATGTACTCGAGAAGCTGTACGCGTATGCACTTAAGTCAGCTGGCGTTGAAGCGGAACTGACATGGGTAAAAGGCGGTCAGCTGCCGGGCGTGTATGGGCGGAAGCTCGGCTTCGACAGCGGTTCGTTGTTCATCTTCGTCTCGGAGTTCGGTGTGGACACGCAGGTTGAAGTGACCGATTCGGCGACGGGCCGGAGCTATGCGTTCGAGCTGGAAGCTGAGCGCACGGTGATGTTCGCCGCGAATTCTGCGGGCGAATTGTTGGCGGTGTATCGACCTGAGCAAGTGCAGGTCGAGGTGAAGTAGTAGCAGCTGAATGAAAAAAGGGTTGCGCGCGCATTGCACGCGCAACCCTTTTATTCTATAACATCACTTACGTATATAGGGCGTGGCCCGCTTTCTTAAACTCCTCTGACTTTTCATTCATTCCTTTTTCGATGGCTTGAGCTTCCTCAAGGCCCTGTTGTTTGGCAAAGTCTCGGATATCTTGGGAAATTCGCATGGAGCAGAATTTAGGACCGCACATCGAACAAAAATGAGCAACCTTGGCACCATCTGCTGGAAGTGTTTCATCATGGTACTCTATGGCTCTTTCTGGATCCAAAGATAAGTTGAATTGATCATGCCAACGGAATTCAAAACGTGCCTTGGATAACGCATTATCGCGATCCATGGCGCCTTTATGACCTTTGGCCAAATCAGCGGCATGAGCAGCAATTTTATAGGTGATAACCCCTTCGCGAACGTCATTTTTATTGGGCAAACCCAAATGTTCTTTGGGAGTTACATAGCACAACATGGCAGTACCAAACCAGCCTATCATCGCTGCTCCAATGGCCGAAGTGATATGGTCATAGCCCGGAGCAATATCCGTTGTAAGCGGTCCTAATGTGTAAAAAGGAGCCTCATCACAGATTTCAAGTTGTTTATCCATATTTTCTTTGATTAAATGCATGGGCACGTGACCAGGACCTTCTACCATGACTTGTACATCATGTTTCCAGGCGATTTTGGTGAGTTCGCCTAGTGTTTCTAGTTCTGCAAACTGGGCCTCATCATTGGCATCTGCAATGGAGCCTGGGCGTAAACCATCGCCTAAAGAAAAGGATACATCATAGGTTTTCATGATTTCACAGATCTCTTCAAAATGTGTATACAGGAAGTTTTCCTGATGGTGGGCGAGACACCAGGCTGCCATAATGGATCCGCCTCGTGAAACAATACCTGTCACTCGTTTGGCCGTAAGAGGAACATAACGCAGCAGAACACCAGCATGAATCGTAAAGTAATCGACACCTTGCTCAGCTTGTTCAATAAGCGTGTCACGGTACACTTCCCACGTCAAATCTTCTGCTTTTCCATTGACTTTCTCTAGTGCTTGATAAATTGGCACGGTACCAATAGGAACAGGGGAATTACGAATAATCCATTCTCGGGTGGTATGAATGTTTTTACCCGTTGAGAGATCCATAATATTATCAGCGCCCCACCGAGTAGCCCATCTCATTTTTTCCACTTCTTCTTCAATGGAGGACGATACAGCAGAATTTCCAATATTCGCATTGATTTTTACGAGAAAGTTACGTCCAATAATCATAGGCTCACTTTCAGGGTGATTAATATTGGCGGGGATAATCGCTCTACCTCGAGCGACCTCGTCTTTCACAAATTCCGGAGATACATTTTCGCGAATCGCGATATATTCCATTTCGGACGTGATGATACCTTGACGTGCATAATGCATCTGGGTTACGTTACGACCTGTTTTCGCTCTCATCGGGTGACGATGTAAGCCTGGAAAAACTTCGGTAACGTTCTCTTCCTTGGTATATCCGTTATCTTCCGGTTTAATCGTTCTTCCTTCATATATTTCTACATCGCCGCGTTCTACAATCCAATTCAAACGATTAGGCGCAATACCTGCACGAATATCGGTTTGGATTTCCTCATCTGTATAAGCACCACTTGTGTCGTAGACACGCAAAGGGGCATTTTCCTGTTCGCCGTAAGCGCCCGTGGTAGGACTCAAAGTGATTTCACGCATAGGGACTCGGATGTCCTTTCGTGAGCCCTCGACATACACTTTTTTGCTTCCCGGAAAAGAGGAGATTGAAGAAGAGTCGGTTTCTTTACTTGTTTCCATTGACATTTACATGCCTCCTATAATTGATTTGATCAAGCGGAGGATTCATGCTGCGAAAAAAAGACCGCATCTCTAATAGAGGCGGTCTCCTGGTATACAAAGAGATCTTGTGTTCCTCCGCTGGCATTATCCAGATCAGGTTTAACGGTCGATAGTTATAACTATCCTCTCAGCCTGGTCTCACCAAGCTCCCGTGATTATGCACTTAGGTATTTAATCTACACTTTATTTCTAACTATTGCAATCGTTATTTTATAAAAAATAGCCMATCAGGATCATCCCTGAGGGCTATGTTCGACTTTGCCGATGTTCGTGTGTCACGAGAATTACTACGTAATCTCTTCAATACAATTGCCGCATACAAGCTTCCCTTTGAAATAGGTCATGTCCTCGAAATTCCCACAGAACACGCACGCAGGCATATACTTCTTGAGCGTAATACGCTCAGGGTCCACATAGACTTCGATGGCGTCACCGATCTCAATATGGAGTGTCCGACGCAACTCAATAGGTAAAACAATCCGTCCCAATTCGTCAACTTTTCTTACAATTCCCGTCGATTTCATACAATTACCTCCTTTTTTCATGAACGAAGGAACTACTTCTCGTAGTTACAAAGACTCATATTGTGTATATAGACTATTCCACATATGCACTCAAATTCCTTTTATTTACTGGCTGTGATTTTCATGTAGTTGCCCATATCAATACTGCTGAAAGAAAGCGAAAAAAATGTAAACTTACTTCAATAGAAACGTCAACTTTGACCGAGACAATCTTGGTATAGTTAGGAAAAATAAGAAGAAAACAGAATCGCATGCTCAAGCGAAGGTGGAGGTTATTCATTGATTTGGAATCGATTAGGCGTACTGACGGATGAAGTATCTCCGGATTTCGAGAAAGCGTTGAATTGGGCTGCAGAGCAGGGTTTGCAACATGTTGAAGTAAGAGTTGTGAATGGCATGAATGTATCCGTGTTGGCTGACGATCAGATCGTTGGCATCCGCAAAATGGTTGAAGAGCGTGGACTGTATGTCTCCGCCATTGCATCTCCTTTGTTTAAATGCGCGTTGGATCCGAAGCGAATGGTTGAATCGGGGGACACGTTTGGGCAGAAGGAGGAAAGTGTAGAGGAGCATTTTAAGAAACTGGATAGAGTGATCGAAATCGCAAAACTGCTGGGGACAACGCGCATCCGTATTTTCTCGTTTTGGCGAGAGTTGGAGCCGGAGCAGCATCGTGATGAGATTGTTCATCATTTAAAAAGGGCAGGCGACATTGCAGCACGCGAAGGCGTGATCCTGCTCCTAGAGAATGAGCCTTCCTGTAACGGAGGCTTTGCTGAGGAAGTGGCGGCACTTGTGTCTGCCATCGATTCTCCAGCTGTTCGGGGCCTTTGGGATCCAGGCAATGAAGCGTATGGCGCCAGAGAGGCATTCCCAAGCGGGTACCAGTACATGAAAAATGCATTGGCCCATGTCCATTTGAAGGATGCTTACATTCGTCAAGATGGAACACCGAAATGTGTGCCTCTTGGTTCTGGGAATGTGGATATAACAGCTCAAATTAAGGCGCTTGAAGCGGATGGGTATACGGGGTTGTATACGATTGAAACGCATTTTGTTCCAGAAGGCGGAACCCAGCTGACAGGTACGCGAATGACGCTGGATGCGCTTCGAGCTCTGCTTGAGGAGGTGTAGGGTTGGCTAACTGGAGGTTCGGCATTATCGGCTGTGGATCGGTAGCTGATTTTCATATCGAGGCTATTCGTCAAATCGAAGAGGCAAGCCTAGTCGTGGTATCTAGTCGAGCGGAAGCGAAGGCGAAAGCGGTAGCTGAGCGAGAAGGCTGCACCTGGACGACGAACTACCGTGAGCTCTTGACCAGGTCTGATGTGGATATCGTCTGTGTCACAACTTCAAGCGGCAGTCACGCTGCCATCGGTTTGGAGGTCGTGAGTGCGGGCAAGCATCTGATTATCGAGAAGCCTATCAGCATGAATGTGAACGATGCGGAACGGCTTGTGCAAGCGGCCAAAGCGAATAATGTTACACTCTCTGTCATCTCACAGCGGCGATTTGAAGCACAGAATCAAGCTATTAAACGGGTTTTGGATGAAGGTGATCTCGGTAAGCTTCTGCTGGTTGAGGTGTCACTCCCCTTTCATCGATCCCAGTCTTATTATGATAGCGCGAAATGGCGTGGAACGATTGCCGAAGATGGAGGAGCTCTGATGAACCAAGGGATTCATTGCTTGGATCTGCTGCTGTGGTTCGCTGGTGACGTACACACTGTCTTTGGCAAGGTGGCTACTCAGACGCACGAGATGGAAGCGGAGGACTTGGGTTTAGCCATTTTGCAATTTAAAAATGGCGCGTTCGGTACGATCATGGCCTCGACCAGCATTGCTCCAGGCTTTGCAGCGACGATTAATCTGTACGGGGAAAAAGGCTCGATCAAGCTGGAAGGCTCGACGATCGTCCATTGGACAGTGCCAGGGCGAAGCGAACCGACTTGGGCAGAGGCAGGTGCCTACGGTGGCATTACCGATCCGCGCAGCATTGTGTCGGATTTTCATCAAAGCCAGCTGCTGGACGTCATGGCTGCCATCGAAGCCGGCGATGAACCTCTGGTTACGGGGGAATCTGGCCTGCGAGCGGTACAGCTAGTTGAACAGATTTATAAGAGCGCTGCCGAAGGGCGGCAGCTGACTATATGATAATTGGAGGAACGATCCTATGAGCGAGCCACAAGTACAAGATCAACCTGTTTGGCATACACGAATCGATGCGTTGAAGGTTAACGTGTATCAGAACCGGATCGCGTTGGGGCAAGCGGCTGGGCGAGATGCAGCCAATCAAATCAAGTCGCTGCTTGCTGAGAAAGCGGCTATCCGAATTATTTTCGCGGCAGCGCCCTCGCAAAATGAAATACTCGAAACGCTGGCTCAAGATGAAGCCATCGACTGGTCACGGATCACTGTGTTTCACATGGATGAATACATCGGGCTTAGTGAAGATGCGCCGCAGCGATTTGGGAGCTTTTTGAACGATCGATTGTTCGATCAGGTGAAGCCTGGCACGGTGCATTTGATTAATAGCATGAACCAGGCAGAGGACGAGTGCAAACGGTATAGCGCACTTCTTGAAGAAGCGCCGATTGATATTGTCTGTCTTGGCATTGGCGAGAATGGTCATATCGCTTTCAATGATCCGCCTGTTGCTGATTTCGCAGATCTGGAACTGATCAAGCGTGTGGAGTTGGATGACGTTTGCCGGCAGCAGCAGGTGAATGATGGATGTTTTGACCGTTTAGCTGACGTACCGACCCATGCATTAACTCTGACGATTCCAGCGCTGATGTCGGGTACGCATTTGTTCTGCTCTGTACCTGGTGTAACGAAGCATCAGGCGGTAAAACGCACATTGAACGGAGCCATCTCGACCGAGTGTCCATCGACGATTCTCCGCGAGCATCCAGACTGCACGATGTATCTGGACCGCGATTCGTATGGCCGATAAAACGAGCTTCATTCGCGCACGCCATTATGCCACAGGAGCACCTGTCACGATTACTGTCCGCGATGGACGGATAGGTGAAGTGATTCAGCTGGACGCTTCCCTGGAAGAGGAACTGCCGATCGTCGCCCCTGGCTTGGTCGATCTGCAGATCAATGGCTATGCTGGATTAGACTTCAACCAGCTTCCGCTGCAAGCGGAGACGGTTAGTCAGATCATCCGCAAGCTATGGCGGGAAAGGGTTACCTCCAGTTACCCCACCGTCATTACGAACACGCCCGAGGCAATCGCTAGTGCGCTCGGCAGTATTGCAAGCGCCTGCGAAGCGGATCCGGCGACGGAACAAGGTATTGCGGGCATTCATCTGGAAGGCCCGTTCATTTCACCGGATGACGGAGCGCGGGGCGCTCACCGTCTGGATGCCGTAAGGCCGCCGGATTGGGACCTCTTCTGCCGCTGGCAGGAAGCGGCTGGTGGCCGCATCAAGATCGTGACGCTGTCGCCGGAGTGGCCGGACAGTGCTACTTTCATTAGGCGCTGCGTCGATAGTGGCGTGATCGTGTCTATCGGTCACACCGCTGCGGACGCTTTGCAGATTGGCGAAGCAGTCGCGGCAGGCGCGCGGATGTCGACGCATCTGGGGAACGGGGCACACCTGATGCTGCCACGTCATCCCAATTACCTGTGGGAGCAGTTGGCACAGGATGATTTATGGAGCTGTGTGATCGCGGATGGATTCCATTTGCCGGACCAAGTGTTGAAGGTCGTGCTGAAAGTGAAAGGAGAGCAAGCGCTGCTTGTTAGCGATGCCGTAGCTATCAGCGGTCTTGAACCAGGCGTCTACAAGACGCACATCGGTGGAGATGTTGTACTTACCACAGAAGGCAAGCTTCACTTGGCTGCTGACCCCCGGCTGCTTGCAGGCTCGGCTCAGATGCTGCTGTGGGGCATTGCACATTTGTACAGACGGGGCATCGCTGAATTCCCAGCTGCTTGGGAAATGGCCTCGACACGACCGGCGCGTTTGATGGGATTACCCGTCGCAGAGGGCTTGTCGGTAGGAGCACCAGCTGATTTCGTTCTCTTGGATCGGGTGCGAGATGACGGACGCATTCGCTTGCGTCAGACTTACAAAGCTGGCAGGCTCGTCTATGATGACAGCTGCAAGATCTAAGGCCATGCATCATGTCATGCGTCTGCATAGAAGGGTTGTTCTATTCCGCCAATTGGCATATGCTTGAAGGAAATATGGCATCGGACAGGTGGTAATCGTATGAACATGGGGAAGGGAATGTCCTATTTTCAAAGTAATTTAACGCTGAAAAAGGAATTTCCTTTTAAAATATTCAGCTACTCCAGCCTCTCGCTGAAGCAGCCCTTGCATATCCACGAATATACGCAGATTGCTTACGTGCTTAAGGGTGTATGCAACCATCAGCTGCGTGGCAAGTCGCTGAAAGTCAGCAGAGGGGATATGTTCATCATCACTCCTGGGGTGGAACACAGTTTGAGCGCCACCCAGGATCATGAGTTCGAAGTGGTGCTGATTGATTTTCTCCCCTATTTGGTGAGGGAGCAGTTGAAGCCTTTCTTGGATACTTTGCAGCCTCTTCTTCAAAATGCTGACGAATTACCCGAGCTATCGTCCTTGCCTCAGCCGTGGCTGCATATCGCGAAGTCGAAGCAACTTCTCGTCGAGCAACTGCTTCAAGATATTCAGGAAGAATTTGAGCATCGTGAAGCGGGTTATGAATATGCCATATGTACGAGCCTCGTCAAGCTGCTCATCATCATGGATCGCGAATATCGGCGTGCTAGGCGCAAGCAAAGTGTACAATCAACATCGACGAGCCAGCATCCAATTGAAGAGGTCAAACGATATATACACGACAATTACAGTCAGGATATTCCGCTGGAGCAAGGAGCTTTCCTAGCCAATATGGCGCCTGCTTACTTTAGTACGGTTTTTAAGAAAGAAACTGGCCAGAACTTCGTCGATTATGTGAATGAGGTACGCATTGAAAGGGCAATGGAGCTGATTCAGCGCAACATGCATACGATTACACAAATTGGCTTTCAGGTCGGATTTCATCATCTCAGTCATTTCATCCGAACATTCAAGAAACGAACAGGCATTACGCCTACTGAATATAAGAAAACGTTTGGCAAGACCCCCTAAACCTACGAAGAAAGAGGTAGTTGAGATGACCAAGAAAATTGTGAAGGTAGGTATTATCGGACAGGGACGCAGCGGGCGCGATATCCATGGGAATTTACTTGTTCAATTGCCTGAGCATTACCGGATTACGGCGGTAGCGGACTCTATTCCAGAGCGTCAAGAACTGGCGAAGTCAGAATACGGATGCCAAGCCTATGCCTCCTGGGAAGAGATGGTGGCTCATGAGGAGCTAGATTTGATCGTGAATGCTTCTCCTAGTCATCAGCATTTTCCGATTACGCTGGAGCTGCTTAACCGCGGTCTACATGTGTTGTGCGAGAAGCCGCTTGCGAAGTCAACGGAAGAGGTTGATCAGCTGATTGAGGCATCGGAGCGTACAGGCGCTATATTAGCTGTATTCCAACAATCCCGTTATCAGCCGGCTTTTGTTCAGCTGCGTAAAGTGATTGAGTCTGGCGTGCTGGGACGCATCGTGCAAATCGACTTCAGCTATAACGGGTTTGCCCGCCGTTGGGATTGGCAAACGTTGCAAAGCAATAATGGCGGCAGCTTGATGAATACGGGGCCACATCCGCTGGACCAGGCACTGCAGCTGTTCGGTGCGGACGCACAGCCAGAGGTGATGTGCATCATGGACAGAACGAATACCTTCGGTGATGCGGAGGATTATGTGAAGCTTCTTTTGCGCGGTAAAGGTCGCCCTACGATAGATGTGGAAATTTCATCCAGTTCTGCCTTTCCTCATGATTTGTTCAACATTCAAGGAACGAACGGTGGCCTCCATGGAACGGGGAATAAGCTGGAGTGGAAATATTTTAAATCGGAAGAAGCACCTGAGCAGAAGCTGATCCGAGAGCCTTTATTTTCGGCGGATGGGAAGCCTGCTTATTGCAGTGAGAAGCTGCCTTGGCAAACGGATAGCTGGGAGCTTGCGATTCCAGACGGTAAATCAGCTTTCGAGCATATGACTGAGAAGCTGTATCTGATGCTGTATGACACGCTGACTGAGGGGAAAGAGCTGGAGATTACGCCTCAGCAGGTGCGCAGACAACTGTGGGTTATCGAGGAATGCCAACGCCAAAATCCTCACATATATGCGGAATAAGTAATAGGATGCTATGGCCCCGATCTCGCTTTTGGCGGGGGCGGGGCTTTTTGAAACGCAAGGGAAGAATCCCGTCGGCCGTCGCACGCTAGCGCACAAATATTGTGCGCAAGTGAAGCATACCTGTCGGCCGTCGCACGCTAGCGCACAAATATTGTGCGCAAGTGAAGCATGCCGGTCGGCCGTCGCACGCTAGCGCACAAATATTGTGCGCAAGTGAAGTATCCCCGTCGGCTGACGCACGCTTGCGCACAAATCTTGTGCGCAAGAGAAGCATGCCGGTCGGCCGTCGCACGCTAGCGCACAAATATTGTGCGCAAGTGAAGCATCCCCGTCGGCCATCGCACGCTAGCGCACAAATCTTGTGCGCAAGTGAAGTATCCCGTCGGCTGACGCACGCTAGCGCACAAATATTGTGCGCAAGGGAATCATGCCGGTCGGCCGTCGCACGCTAGCGCACAAATATTGTGCGCAAGTGAAGCATGCCCGTCGGCCATCGGACGCTAGCGAACAAATCTTGTGCGCAAGTGAAGAATCTCCGTCGGCCGCCGCACGTTAGCGCACAAATATTGTGCGCTAAGGAAGAATCCCGGTAGGCCATCGCACGGCGGCGCATGCCGCCTTTTCATAGCCCTGTGAGTGGATTAGATTCTTATCATCTACAAACATTTGAAAGATTTGCTTATAGGCGAGATCGCCCAGATGTCCTATATTTCTCAGTAAGGCTATGCCATTTGCCGTGAGTTACGTATGTGTAATCAGGGATACCCAGAGGAGGAGCAGCATGAACTGGATTTTCGAACGAATGGAAGCGTCGCATCTGAGTGATATGGTCGCGCTATGGAATAAGGAGTTGTCGGACTCGTTCCCGATGAGGCTTCGATTGTTGGAGCAGAATGTCGTAGGAGACCGACTTTGGCTAAGGGAAGGATCCTGGGTGACGTTAGAGCAATCGTCCGGACGTGTTGTTGGATTCGTCATTGCCAAGATGGCTAGTGAAGTTACTGCGCGTTTTGGCATTCGCGGGGATATGGGATGGATTCAGGCGCTGATGGTGGACCCTGAGCATAGAAACAAGGGAATCGGGAGTTACTTGCTTTACAAAGCCGAGGAATCCCTGCAGAACGCCGGAGCACGGCGGATCATGCTGGGCAATGATCTGCACGGCCGTCTGTTTCCGGGGATTCCAGATCAACTTGAGGAAACGAAAGCGTGGTTTGAGAAGCGAACATACACCTTCTTGGAGCATTCTTTCGACCTACTGAACGCTTATGAAGAAGGTCAGATCATATCTCTGCCAGCTGTTCATGAGGCGACATTCCGAGTCGCCAATCGGAATGATCGAGAAGGCTTAACAACGTTCATGAATCGCTGCTTTCCTGGCACATGGGATTATCAGCATCGTGACTATTGGGAACGCGGKGGTACGGGCAGAGAGTTCGTCCTGTTAGAGAAAGAGGGCTCAATTATTGGGTTCTGCAGGATGAATGATGCGCAGTCTCCTTTGTTAGCTCAGAATATTTACTGGTCGCCGCTCTTCGAGGGAGAATTGGGCGGCATAGGCCCTTTAGGCATCGATGAGAGCTTCCGAGGACATAAGTACGGTATCTCCATTGTACAAGCAGCGATTCATTACTTGTTGCAGCGTGACGTTCGCCACGTGGTTATTGATACGACACCTTTCGTAGATTTCTATGGCAAGTTGGGTTATCAGAGTTGGAAATGCTATGCGAGATACGCGAAAGATCTAAATTAAGGGAAACCAAGAGGGAGCAAATACACCATCCAGGTGTATCTGCTCCCTTTTCATTTAATTCTTATTATTAAGCCTTCTGAACTCGCTTGGCGTAATTCCTGTATGCCGCTTGAAAACACGGTTGAAAGAAGCGGCAGTGAAGTAGCCAACAAGTGAAGCGATCTCCTGCACTTTCAGGTCGGTATCTCGCAGCATTTCAATCGATTTATTCATTCGAACGGTGAAAATGTAATCGCTGAAATTCGTCCCCGTCTTTTCCTTGAAGTAGGTCGATAAATACGGACCGGTAATTCCCAGCTTAGCTGAGATCGCTTCCAGTGACAGATCATCTCCGAAATTGGACTCCACATATTCCATGACGAACTTGGTCATGACGTCGGTTTCAGATTTTTTCTCTTTCATGGCGGCTGCGGACCGAGATAGGAACCAGTGCAAGAAATCTTTGTACTGCTCTAAGGTATGGCATGCTTTCAAGAGCTCGTAAGGTGAACCTCTGTCTGAGAACGTGTGGATAGAAATATTTTGGGCGTACATACTCTTCATCGCTTTGTTCACGATATCTTTGGTGAAGTCTTGGAACTGGTGGGCTAGTGCGCCAGCCTTGGCAAGCTGATCAAGCAGCTTATCGGCTAGAGGAATCGTGACGGCATCAGACCCTGCTTGTAGATTAGCTGTCAGCTCGTTCTCCTCAGACGGTGTAGGAATCAGTAGAGCAGGCTGTGGACGCCATTCCGTAATGATCTGAACATCTTCGCCAAGCCTCCGTTGTTTAATGAGATCTAGTGCGTTCTGATAGGTTTCCACAAAGTCAGATGAGTTCTTGTGAATAGGACTTGGTGCAATGGTGAAGTTGCAATACGCAGAGTCAATATCCAGCATACGAACAAGATGATCTAGATCATCAGGGTGCCTAACATCTTCCTCATTTTCGATAAAAAGAATGGACAAGATCTGATCCTTCTCCAATTGAAAGGTTAATGAATCTGTGTATCTGCGCGAGAAATGAGTCTCGATCAGTTCCTTATACGTGTTGAAAATGCGCTGATGCCCGTTCGTAATTTCCGTGAGGAACTTATCCTTGAAGTCGATTTGAAAAAGGATGAGCTTGTACGGCTTGTTCGCGTCGATAGATGTATGCAATTGTGAGCCTTTGCCTTCGAGTTTCTTCAATCGTGTCATATAGGCAAATTGCTGCAACAGTGTATTCTTAGAGCGAATATCGTTATGAAATTCCTGATTCGATCGGGATAGATCGTGAAGGGTATTATGAAGCAAGTTGAATTCCTTAATTCGGCTATTCGTAATGCCTTGCAGGCCTGCAGGATGATACGCTTCCAGCGAGCGAAGCATATTCGCAAGTGGATTATGGAATCTCCTAGCAATCAGATAGGAAACTGCAAGTGAGATGAATAGGGAAAGTAGGATTAGAACCAGCATATTGAGGTTAAGTCGGTGAATTTGCTTGGTGAGACCTTTGTCGGAAACGATCTCGATATATGTTAAACCTGTCTCTGCGCTGGTGTGATAGAAGTAATAGGTATTCTTARTTAAGGAATAGCCACTTCCAGATTGCTCCTTGATTTCAGAGGGTAGTTGAGCCTCATCGGAGGAGAAAATCACGTTGTGATTACCATCCATAATGAGGAGGCTGCTTTCAGGCTGTGACTGATGAAAAGCTTCATAGACCTTTGCGCTCTTCATGAAGACGATAAAAGCGAAATTCGTATCATAAGCGCTCTTAATTAGGATAGGCATGAGGCTGCCGATTGGTTTGTTTTCAAATGCAGTAACCGAGTTGAAGACGGCGGAAGGGTAGATTTTGAAGCTCTGTGAGCTTGCCAACTCCTTGTTCCAGAAATCGACCGTATAGGAAGACTGGGCATAAAACTTACTGAACATGGTCTCGGCATTCCGGGTACCATCTTTCTCAATGACAAACCGACTATCTTTGAAATAATAGAGGATGTTGTCTAAATAGAGCAAGGAAATATTAAGTGAGTACTGTAAATTAGTTTGCGCTTTAACCACAATATCGTAGTGGGACAACGGATTGCCATTCTTTAAGATCTCTGTGTCATTGCTGAACAGATAGCCGACCATGATGCTTCGAATCAACTTGATATGCTTCTCATAATTAGCGACAGTCGTATTCAAATTCAGACCGCTATTGAGGATAATCTCATCCTTGATCCGATCGCGGAAGAAGGAATAAGACCACGTATTAATCGATACGAGCAATAGAATAATCGCGATGAAGCTGAAGAACAAGGTGTAGAACAGTGATACTTGATTTTGGATTTTTGTCGAAAATCGTGCTATCCACTTCATCGTGTCATTCCTTTCCTGAGTAGGAGTTAACCATATTGAGTATATCACGGGACAGTGGGAKGGGTTCAATACTCTGAGCTTTAAAAAGTTCTCTATTTTCATGATTCATGCCTCATGAAGTGTAGTTAGGGTGCAAAATAGTGACAGATGGTGGATGCCCATGCGGAATTTTCCAATCAGGCTAGAGCAGCGAATATTGACTTTCCTTAAGAATCTATGTCGATTTCTGGAATGTAGAAAATAGTGAGGAATCGAAAGTATGACTCATTGTTGAGGAGTCCCCGTTGCTTTAAAGTTTGAAGCATAGACAGGATATTCAGACTGGAGGTCAAGGCATGGGGCAATTCCAAAAGAGATGGCATAACAGCAAGTATTTAATGCTCTTGTTTTTGCCGGCGCTTATTTACTACTTATTATTTAAGTATGTGCCGATGTTCGGGATTTTGATTTCGTTTAAGGACTATAACACCTTCAAAGGTGTGTGGGCAAGTGAATGGGTTGGTTTGAAATACTACTCACTTTTCTTTCATAGTCCTGATTTTCTGAAGCTACTGAAAAACACAGTGCTCCTTGGGATTTCCAAAGTTGTTTTCGGATTCCCGGCGCCAATTATTCTAGCTC
Organism: Paenibacillus sp. 01T442; assembly: GCF_056398345.1. NCBI lineage: Bacteria > Bacillati > Bacillota > Bacilli > Caryophanales > Paenibacillaceae > Paenibacillus > Paenibacillus sp. 01T442. Next base: position 58,250 of record NZ_JBFTPF010000016.1, on the reverse strand, counting down.
TACTACTAAATGAAGTACGCAGGGCTGCATTAAAACGATTTGTTCAATCGATTAGTTATTTGCCTCACTTTATTTCGAATGTCGTTGTTGTAAGTATGATGTTCTTGTTTCTCTCGCCAACGAGTGGATTAGTCAATAATGTGATCCAGTGGTTCGGATATGACGCTATGAACTTTATGCAGAATGAAGACTACTTTCGAGCGATTTATATTTTATCAGAAATTTGGCAGCATGTCGGTTGGGAAACCATCATTTATCTAGCAGCTCTAAGCGCGATTGATCCTCAATTATATGAGGCGGCAAGAGTGGATGGCGCGAATCGCAGACACCAGTTACTGCATATTACAATTCCGGGCATTCGGCCGGCGATTATTATTCTGTTTATTTTGAACATCGGACATGTCTTAGATATCGGTTTCGAAAAAGTGCTTCTGATGTTAAATCCTTCCATTTATGCTACCGCCGACGTGCTATCCACCTATGTGTATCGGACAGGTATTCAGTCCATGAACTATAGCTATGCGACAGCGATCGATTTATTCAGCAGTATCATTAACCTCATCTTCATTCTGACTGCCAATTGGATTAGCCGCAGAACGAGCGAGACAAGCTTATGGTAGGGAAGGGAGTACACGTATGAAAAGAAAATTTGGTCTCTTTGATATTGTTTTATTCGTGAGTTTGCTGGGAGTAGTCGTATCGGCACTGTATCCCTTCGTATATATGATAGCGGTTTCGTTCAGTGGTGTCGTGCCAGTCTTAAAGGGGCAAGTATTCCTATGGCCAAAAGATTTTAATTTGAACACGTATGCATCCGTTTTTGAAAAACCAGAAATTGGAAGGGCTTACCTCAATACGATCTTCTATACCTTACTCGGTACGACGCTTTCTTTGCTAGTCAGCGCAGCAGGCGCTTATGCCCTGTCCAAGAAACATATGCTGTTTCACCGTGGTTTCATGATCATGATCGTGATTACGCTGTTCTTCAGCGGTGGCATGATTCCGACGTTTCTCGTCGTCAAAAGCTATCATCTCATTGATACGATCTGGGCAATGATCCTACCAACGCTGGTTAGTTCCTGGAACATCATCGTGATGCGCACGTTCTTTGCCGGTATGCCGCAGGAAGTGGAGGAGTCTGGCAAAATGGATGGTCTTACGGATATCGGTATCTTCTTCCGACTCGTTTTACCCTTATCCAAAGCCATTCTGGCGACCATTGGTTTATTTTACGGCGTTGCGATCTGGAATAACTTCTTCTCCGCTCTCTTATATTTGCGAGATGCCGACCTGTTCCCGTTACAAATTATTGTTCGCAACATGGTGCTGCAAGGTCAGGGTACAGGCGCTGGTAATATCGGCGGCGACAGCATGATCGTAGATGAATCCATTAAATACGCAACCATTATTATTACAACGGTTCCCATCCTGATGGTCTACCCGTTCCTTCAGAAGTATTTTGCAAAAGGAGCACTAATTGGGTCGATCAAAGGTTAATATAGAGGTACAAGAACAATGGGAAGCAAGGAAAGCAAGACAAGCGAGACAGGGAAGTCGAATCAGTCGTGCAGCATGAGGGCATTCAGCATGGGGAAAGCAAAATCGAAGGAAATTAGGGAGAGTGGGGCAACGTATGAAGAAGAAGTCGGTCGTTATGTTAGCAACAATTATGAGCATGAGTTTCGTCATGGGTGCATGTTCGAAAGAAAGCAGTGTAGCAACGCCATCAGCAGCAGCGACAGCAGCAGCCTCATCAGCAGCAGTACCGAAAGCACAAACCTTCAAGTTTCTAGACTACAGTAACCCAAGCTGGCCTTATGATGCGAATTGGAAGGTATGGGGATATCTGACGGAGAAAACAGGCGTGAAGCTAGATATTCAATTGCCGCCAGGAAATCTGCTTGAGGATGCGCTTAGCATGACCGTTGCTTCTGGTGATATGCCGGATTTGATGTGGACACAAACGAAAGCAATCGCTGATAAATTCGGGCAGCAAGGTGCTTTGGTCAACATTCTTGACTATGTGAAGGACATGCCGAACTTGAAGGCGTGGATGGAGAAGTACCCAACAGAAGCGCAGAACGTTCTATCGTCAGATGGCAAAATGTATGTGTTCCCGAATCAAGGTTTGGGTGAATCTAACCGTCGTACATGGATGTACCGGGAAGATGTATTCAAGAAGCTCGGTTTAGCCCCGCCTACGAACTGGGATGAGCTCTATGATACTCTGAAAAAGCTGAAAACGGCCTATCCAGAGAGCTATCCGTTGACGTTCCGTAATGGTTTGCGTTACTTGTATGATTTCGGAGCGGGCTTCAATGTACCTGCCGAAGTAGAGAAACGTAAAGCTTCCGTGTTCTTTGACAGCGCATCCAAGGATTGGAAATACGCGCCAATCCAGAACGAATACAAGACGATGTTAACGTACATGAACAAGTTCTATAAAGAGAGCTTGATCCCGAAAGATTTCTTAACGATTGATACCAAAATGTGGCAAGATATCGTGTCCACGAATCGCGCATTCGTGACACTTGACTACATGGGACGTATTGACTTCTATAATAGTGCATTACGTAAAGACAATCCGCAGTTCACTATGAATTATATGGCTCCGCCAGCAGGTTGGGCGGGTGGACCGCGTAAGACGGCCTTTACCGCAGTGACAGAAGAAGGCTTCATGGTTTCTTCCAAGTCGACCAAAATCAAAGATGTGATGAAGTATTTGGATTTCTTCTACTCGGAAGAAGGCAAGAAACTTGTTAGCTGGGGGAAAGAAGGAGATACGGCTAGTGGAACTTCCTTCACAACGAAGTATGCGGATATCGCAGATTTGAGAAAGAAAACCGGCTTGTCCACAGATGGCGCTTATACATGGTTTGATTTCAATGCTCATATTTCCGTTTCTTCACCAGAGTTGCAAGCTGCTTATAAAGAAGCACCTAAGTATGATGGCGAGAAAAATAGTACGCTTGCTTTCACGCTGGAAGAGCAACAAATTTTGGATACGAAGGGTGATTCCTTAAACGCGAATCGTGACGAGAATTTCTCCAAATTCATTATGGGTTCACGCAACTTCAGCGAGTGGGATAAATTCGTTGAAGAGCAGAAGAAGCTTGGTTATGAGGAAATCGTAAATATTTACAGAAATGCTGACAAACGTGCGAAAGCAGCCGTGAAGAAATAAGGTTACAGAGGAATGGATTTACCATCTTTACCACTAACAGCCCCGCCTGAGATAGCGGGGCTTTGTATTATCCAAAGGAGAGGAATGAAGTTTATGGTGCTTCATCGGTTTATGAAAAGGCTGTCAGCTTTACATGCAGCGTTGTTACTCTTAAGCCTGCTGCAATTGTTCCTTCCACTCCAAACCGCGGATGCGGCGGTTCAGGAGTTTCCGATTTCTTTACAGTTGAACAATATGGATTCGACGACGAATCTAGCTGGCGATATCACAAGTACGGCAAGTCTGGCCGCAGAAAGTAATGCGGATCCCCAATTTATCAAAGAGGGAACAGGGTCGAAGAAATGGTTATTAACGTTCAATAACGGAGCTGATGTCACAGGTACAGTTTCGGTTTATCCGAAATTGGCGCCCAATGTTGACCTGAATGGCTACTCCACGTTTAAAGTGTGGGCTTACTCTGCTAAGGCGAGAACGGGCACTCAGGCGGATCGGCCATTTGAGATCAGGTTTCACATGAAAGGTGATAGTAACTACTACTATTATCGCGTTCTTCTCGATTGGACAGGTTGGAAAGAAATCGAGATTCCGCTTAGTGTCGTGCAAACGCAGAAGAGTTCTGCAAGCGTTGCGGCTTGGGGACCTTTAGATTACATCCGATTCCATCCACAGCCTCTAGGTTCGACAGTCCAAGATGTGGGTTTGCAAATTTATTTAGATGACCTTCGGTTGACAGGTAATGCAGCGGTTCATCCTGTCACATCGAATAAGCCCTCAGGCGAGTATACGAATAAAGTGATCGTGAACTTATCCAGTGCATCAACACCAACATCATTAGCGAAGCTGTACTATAAACGAGTCGGCATTGACAGTGCATTCCAACTTTACACAACCCCGCTCACATTTACATCGAACGGTGAACAGACCGCTAATGTGACGCTGGTTACGAAATCATCGATTAACAATATTGAAAGCGAAGAAACGACCTATCAGTACGCGATTATATATCGAGATTATGTAGAAGCCGTTAGCGCCAGTCCTTCAGCCGGGACCTATGCGGAAACGAAGTCGATTGCTTTATCATCCCCGACAGTTGGGGCTGCCGTCTATTATAAAATTGAAGGTGTAGATAACACCTATAAGCTGTATACAACACCACTAGTAGTGGATCACCCACTGACAATAACGACGAAGGCTGAATTCGAAGGCAAGGTCAGTGAAGTGAAGAGTTATACGTATAATATGGACTTGTCTGGAAGTTCCAGTACGCCGATTGGCAATATGGAGACTTTTAGCGGTTGGACGAACACGACGGCAACGTCTGAAATACCAGCAGTTCTCGGTACAAAGTCCGGGCGGTGGACGGATCCAACAACGGCCATCAACATAACAGGGATGACAGGGCCTTGGAAGCAAAATGACCAAATCGAATTCTGGTTATATTCAGAGAAAGCATCGAATAAGAAGGTGTACTTCATTCTTGAGTGTAACGTTCCAACGCCTGGCTTTGACTATTTCATGTCTACGTTTTATGTGGATTGGGTAGGGTGGAAGAAAGTTGAAGTACCTTTCAATAAAATGCTGAATTCAACGGGATTAGCTGACTTAGCGAATTTTAACCAAGTCATTATACATCCTAATTGGTACAATTTAGATGTATCGGATCCGACGGATAAGTTGTATTTCGATGGTTTTGCTCTGGCTAAGAATGCGGTGGAATCATCCATTAAACAGATTGATAAGAGCACATTGCCAGATAGCCTACTAAACTATACATTTTCGCTCAAAAATATTAGTGACGTCGATACGGCTTATCAAATTTCGCCCAAAACAGCATTTGGACCTGGTTATGATGTGACGGTTACTCCGACTACCGCTGTCGTTGCGAAAGGCGCGGAAACGGATGTGAATCTTCAGGTCAAGGTGCCTGCCTCCGCGCAAGCGGGTGATGTGCAGAAAGCCATTTATACCGTGAAACCTATTCAAGGTGGTAAGGAAATAACGGTTGAATTGAATGCGAAGGTAGGGGCTCCAAGGGTCGCGACGAAGCAGCATCCCTACATTATGACATCTCAAACGCAACTGAATGAGGCGAAGGCTAAGATTCAGAGCTATGGTTGGGCAGAAGATTACTTAGATGCGATTAAAGTAAAAGCAGATAGCTGGTTGAATAAAACGGTCTATTATCCTTCCAAACCAGCAGGAGAGAGTGGGAAGTTCGTCTGCGGCGATACGCCACTCGTATTTAATTATGACACGCCTCATGAACATTTGTGTCCGACGAACAACCAAATATACACGGGTTCGGATGTAGATGCCGGATGGCGGTTCACAGCACATACGGTTAATATCGAGGCGGTACGCAATCTTGCGCTAACTTATGCATTAAGTGGTGAAGCGAAGTATGCCCAGAAAGCCAAAGAGATGCTGCTCAATTATGCGGAGCTATATCCAAGCTATGCCATGCAAGCGCTAAACGGCAGACTATATTATCAGTCGCTGGATGAAGCGGTTCAAATGATTGAACTCGTGCAAGCCTATGACTTAATTGAACCAAGCGGTCTGTTGAGTGCCGCTGAGAAATACAATGTGGAGCAGAATTTGTTTGCCCCTTCAGCTAAAACTTTGCAGGGTTATGATGTTGGTAAGTCTAACTGGCAAACGTGGCACAATGCGGCAATCGGTGCAGTTGGTGCAGCATTGGAAGATAAGACGCTGATGGATTTCTCTGTGACTGGGAAGAGCGGATTTAATTTCCAAATGGCAAACAGCGTATTGTCCGATGGATTCTGGTATGAGGGTGCGATTGGTTATCATTTCTACGCACAGTCAGCGTTGTTCTTCCATGCGCAAGCCTTGAAGAATATGGGTTATGATCTTTTTGCTAGTCCGAACTTCAAGAAAACATTTGACGTTACACTGCAATATGCGTTCCCGGATCTCGGCATTATTAACAGTAACGATTCTGGTAAGTATCCTACGAATTTAGGGGCGCCAGGCAGAGTTGTACCGAKGGATTACGAAGGCGTATATGCGGAGTATAATGACGCTGATTACGGTACGCTGTTGAGTATGCTTTATAACGATAGAGAGCGGGCTAGAGGCGGCTTTATCGTGCCAGGCAATACTAACTCAGGTATTGTTGGCGAACAAGCGGTGTTCTACGGGAAATCCGTGATTCCAAATGGAGGAACATTGCCGTCCGAAAGTATGAATTTCACGGGACTCGGCCATTCTGTTTTGCGTGCAGGTACTGGAGATGAGCAGCTTTACGCACTTGTTGATTATGGTGTGCACGGCGGTTATCACGGTCATCCAGATAAGCTTCATTTGGAGGTATTCGGCAAGGGTGAGCGGTTAGCCCCGGATCTTGGTATCCCTCCTTACAGTAACTCTATGTACACGTCTTATTACAAAACGACATTCTCTCATAACACCGTCATGGTTGACGGCGATACGCAGGCAATTCCGACTGTGAACAATGTGGAAGTGTATGAACCGACGAAGTTATTCATGCAATCGGAACCGTTCAATATTATGACAAACACATCAAGTAAAGCTAACGCGGGCATGGGTCGCTATGAGCGAACAGTGGCTGTGACCAAGGATTACATGATCGATCTATTTACACTGGAATCAGCAACGAGACGTCAGTATGATTGGTTAATGCATGGTATTGGTGCATTCACACCTGGCACGACAATGGACACTTTTGCAGGTCCACTAGGCACGAAGGACTCAACGCCATTCTTCCGAAATGGCACATCCAAGGAGCTGTCCGGTAGTTGGGAAGGAGCATGGAATACCGTCAATGGAAATGGGTTAAAACTATTTAGCTTAACTAGCTCCCCAAGCGCGCCTTCTACGATGATTGTAGGTGAAGCACCAGGGCCAGGCAACGATACGGCTGCTTACACACCTACAGTGGTCAATCGGGTGTATGGCAACAATGCGCAATTCGTTAGCGTACTTGAACCGTACAAAGGTACAAGTAAAATCGAGAACGTACGTAGAACCGATCCAACACATATCGTGGTGGACATGAAAGATGGTCGTAAGCAATTATTTTATTCGAATAGTGAGAAGGAAGTCGCTGGACAGTTGCAATATTATTTCGTAGACGGTTTGCAACAAACCGCGGAGAATGTTGCCATCACAACGAGTGTGAACACGAACGAATTACAGCTGACGCTAAACGAGCTGTCAGGTGTAAACAGTGTGACTACGGTTACTTACGCACCATCCACTACGAAGGTGTTATGGAACGGCAGCGAAGTACCTTTCACCAAAGATAATGGTTTTGTGATGGTAAGTGTTCAGCAGTTGTCTGCACCTGCGTTATCAGCAGATGTGACTGCGAACGATACACTAAGCCCGATCGACATCACATTCACAGAGGATGCAGCATGGAGAGCGGCCATCACAACAGTGAAGGTTGGCGCTACAACGTTGTCACCGACGGATTATGAGATTCAAGCAGGGAAGATCACGATACGTGCGGGTGTGTTAGGTGAGGGTAGCCATGCGGTAACGGTAAAAGCATCGAATTATGGTGATACTGTGGTTACACAGGTTATCTTGCTTGGTGTACCAGTGGTGATCAGTAACGATGCTTTGCTATCGGACTTAGATGTAGATCAAGGTTCGATAACATTCGATCCTGCGCAGCTTTCATATAGCGTGGAAGTTCCGAATAGCGTTACCAGTCTTATTTTGACAGTAAGTAAAGCTCATACTAATCAAACGCTGACCGTGACGGGTGCAACTTATAGCTCAGTAACGGGTAATGTGTATACCTACACGGTGAACGACTTACAAGTGGGATCTAACCTCATTGATATTCAGGTGACAGCGGAAGATGGCATTGCTATGAATCCATATCAACTTCGTGTGAATCGAGCGCCAGAAGCGCCTGTAGTTAGTAATAATGCCGACTTAAGTGGACTAACGTTGTCTACTGGCGTCATTGCTCCTACTTTTGCAGCGGGCACAACGTTATATAGCTCGAATGTGCCTAATTCGGTATCGCGTATATCGGTAACTGCGAATGTTGATGACAACCATGCGACGATGACGGTTAATGATGTTGTAGTGATTAGCGGCCAAGCAAGTGGATGGGTTAATTTACAAGTAGGTTCGAATGAAATCAAGATCGTGGTGACTGCACAGAATGGTAGTAGTAAGACTTATACGGTGACTGTAAAACGCGATGCAGAGGCTGTTGTGCAAGGAAACAGTGGCTCAACGCCAACTTCAAACAACCTACCCGTTGTTTCTACAAATGGTACGTTGACATTGCCTCGAGGTAAAACAGGCGAGGTTAGTTTGAACAATGAGGTGAAGATGACAATCCCGGCTGATGCTTCGGCCAAAGAACTGAAGGTCACGATAGACAAAGTGCTAGATACTACAAAATTGATAACCAGTAAAGAGGTTCTCGCTAGTCCGATTTTTGAGATTTTGAAAAACTTCTCTGAGAACTTCAGTAAGCCAATTACGCTAACGTTTGCTTTTGACAAAACGAGCTTGAAGGCTGATCAGAAAGCAGTGGTTTTCTATTATGACGAAGCGAAAAAAGTATGGGTGGAAGTCGCTGGTGGTAAGGTAAATGGGGATCAAATCACCGTCGATGTGAACCATCTGACGAAATATGCGGTATTTGCTGTTAACCAAACGACTGTTGTTCCTGGGAAACCGAACGTAGATCCCATATTAAATCTGAGTGATATTGCAGGACATTGGGCAGAATCGGATATTAGAGCAGCGTTGAAAACGGGCATCGTACATGGGTATGAGGACGGCTCATTTAAGCCGAATCAGTTCGTGTCGCGTGCGGAATTCATCGTCATGCTGATGAACGCTGTGCATCCGAACGCTGGGGCAGAGAAGCTGCCGAATTACAGCGATGGCGATACGATCGGCGATTGGGCGAAGCAAGCGATTGCGCTGGCAGCCAAATCGAACCTTGTTCAAGGCTACGAGGACAGCACGTTCCGCCCTGGCAATCCATTGACAAGAGCACAACTGGCTGTTGTGCTGGCGAACGCGTATGGCGCCGGTACATCGGCGGCGAAAGCTGTGACATTCGCGGATGTCTCCGACATACCTGCGTGGGCCCTAGAAGCTGTAGGCATCGTACAAGAAGCGGGTCTGATGCAAGGATATGCAGAGAACCGTTTCGGACCACTTAGCACAGTTACCCGTGCAGAGGCGATTACGGTGATTACTCGATTGTTGCCTAAGCAAGCTAGTAAGTAAAACTAGTCGTAGACAGAAACCCAAAAAAGACACGCGCTTGCATGCAAGCGTGTGTCTTTTGGGTTTTTCTTTTGTGGGACTCACGAATCCTCCCAAGCCATCGCCTCGACCTCCTCCACCTTCGTTTCCCCGGCCTGTGCTCTAGCCCTATTGCCCCCGCCTCGGCCTTCTCCCTGCTCTCGCCCTATCGCCATCCCCTCACTTTCACCGCCTTCGCTCCAGACACCTCCCCAGCCCCAGMCCCAATATGAGTATTGAGAAGTAAGGACAGTAATGAGGGGGATGAGTGTAATGAGAATAATTAGCAAGTAGGTGTTCCCCTCCGTTATTGGAAATTGATGCAAATAGGCATCAATTTGGAGTGATTTCAGGAGATTCTAATGAAATACGTTAAAAAGGTTGCCTATTCGCACGCATTTCCTTTTTTTGTGGTCAAAACGTGGGAAAAGGTTGTATTTTTGCATTTTTGAGAGTGAGGAGAGGAGGGAGATGGGAGATGGGAGATGGAGAGAAGGAAGAGGAAGGGGAAGAGGAAGAGGAAGAGGAAGGGGAAGAGGAAGAGGAAGAGGAAGTGGAAGAGGAAGGGGAAGAGGAAGAGGAAGAGGAGATAAGGAGAGATGCGAGGAAGTGGAGAGAGTAATTCATTCAACATCCCATGCCGCTACCCCGCTCTGCCTCAACGCCTCGTAGTGCTCTATGTAGTCAGGTTAGTAGAATTAGTCCGAAATTACCCAACTAATCCTATTGTCAGCCCCAACAAATCCGGATTAGTCCGAATAAGCCTAACTAAATCGCCGAAAACGCCTCACCCGCAAGGAAATGGTGTTAATAGTTCGGCATAATCGGACTATTAGACTATTTTAGAGTAGAATGCTCGGTTTAGTTCGGAGATTTCGGACTATTACAGATTCTGGGGAGGAGTTGAGGAGGTAGGCAAAAAGAGAATAAGCCAATTGCCTAAGCAACTGGCCAATCCTTCCTTCCTTCCTTCAATTCACTTCAAATTAATAAAGTTTGGTGATTTTCCACCAATTGATATCGAAACCGCCGGTCGCTGCATAGATGCCGAATTGATGTGTGCCTGCTGGGATCTGAACCTGATGAGAGACGGTGCGATACGTCGAAAAGCTGCCGGTATTGGGGATATCGATTTGACCTAATACGGTTCCCCCGGCGTTGATGTCCAGCGAGATTTTTCCGTTATTATTCGGGGTCGCGATCCGATATTCGACCAAATACGTGCCCGCCGTGGGAATGTTCACATTGCTGAAAGCGATCCAATCTTGGCTGTCAATCGCGCCAACATTTTGGCCACCGCCTGTATCAGGTGTGGTCTCAGTGATGACGCCACTCATAGAATTGTAACTTTCCGCTTGGAACGTGCGGTTATAACAGCCGCCAACAGCGAGTTCGCAGATTTCTGCTTTATTGGTGGAAACCTTGAGGTCGTCGTACCAGATATAGGAGTCATTCTGAGGTGCGAATGCGGAAGTTGCTMCGCCGAAGAACGAAGAGAAGTACGCTTTATCAACCTGATCGGTGTTACGTACGAAGCGTAATCCTGTAATGTTGGCTGCCGAAGTGCCGTTATACCAAATTTGAATCTCACCATCTGGATTGGCATTTCCGTTCGTGACGGTGTTGACCTTGAGGCGCTGAACGATGTTCACCCATGATCCTTTCGGATAATAGATATCGGCACCGTTGTTTTTCAAAACAGCATAGTCCCCATATTGCCCAGCATTGCCCATGTGATAGTAATAAATAGCGGCTTGACCGCCTGAACGCCATATCATCCGAGAGCTAAAACCATTGTAGCCCGTACATTCCTGCCCGCCTGAACAAGCGGCACCGCCGGCTAATCCAAGCCCTAGTTTGCCTGCATTTTCGGTCGATCCCCAACTGAAATCGCTGCTGAATCGAACCCAATACGATAAATAGTATTCTTGCCCAGGTGTTACGGTAAAAGGGGCTTGAGCACCAGAGTTTTGCGGGTCAATTTGGCCTTGTGGATAGAACACGCGAAGCGATTGACCGCCAGAGTGGTTAAAATTGTAGCCGTCGATCCATGTGCGTGTGCTCATCCCAAGGTCCCAAGGGGCACTCCAACCATCGACACCCCATTCGGCTAAACTGTAAGCGCTTCCGCGAGCGGGCCGTTCAAACGTATTCACTTTAGGTGCGGCGTATGCAACAACTGATCCCAACATCATGAAGAAAACAAGCACGAGCAGTAACACTTTCTTTTTCATAAAAAACCTCCTGTTAAACTAATAAACGCCTTATTTCGGAATGAATGATAAGATGCTGTGAAATTCATGCTGATCGTTGGCCGTTCGTGTCTTGCTACGTTAAACCATCACCTTCTTCCTTCGTCTGGGGAAATCTCACCACTACGCAGAATTACGAACTCTTGCTGGCTCTAAGACATGATAGATGTCTGCGCTTCTTTATTGTAGTAGCGAAAGGCTAGGTGAACTATCGTCAGATTTTCGGAAAATAGCCCTAAATACGTCTTTGAGGGTGCAACGGGTTATCACTTTTTAAGAAAATTGATCAAAATGGGTGTGTATGGATTATGTTGAATTCTACATGTTAGAATAGAGGTAAATGGACAACTAGGAGGTACTATGGATCCCATCAGATTGTTGAAAAAGGATGATTTTCAAGACAGTCTTGCCTTGTCGGAGTTTGCTTTTCAATACAAGGTTTTGCCTGAAGAGCGGGATGAAAAACTAGCTGCAATGGCGTCCCAACAGGCCATAGGGTATTTTGTTGAAGATCAGTTAGCAGCCAAATTAACGATTCTGGAGCTGGAAACATGGGTAAACGGCAAAGCTTTTAAGATGGGTGGCATTGCTAGCGTAGCGACTTGGCCAGAATATCGTCGGCAGGGAATGGTCGGTCAATTGTTGTCACGCGCACTGCAATCGATGAAAGAATCTGGGCAGACGCTGTCTTTCTTGGCACCATTCGCTTTTGCATTTTATCGCAAATACGGATGGGAGGCATATATCGAATACATGCGATATGAAATTGCTACCCACCAGCAGCCGAAGGCGGAGGTTGCAGCAGGCAGCACGCTTCGACGGATCGAAGCGGAATCGGCGTTGCTAAATCCGATCTACGAGGCGTACGCCAAACGTTTTAACGGCATGCTCGTTCGGACGGGGGATTGGTGGCGCAAGAGTGTCTTTAAAAGGAAGCAAGGAATCGTAACCTTATATTTGAATCCTGCTGGAGAGCCGGAGGGGTACATCATTTATCAAGTGAAGGAAAAGGTGCTCACTGTGCATGAGTTGATTGCACTAACGGAGGATGCGAATCGTGGACTATGGCGATTGATCTCCAATCATGACTCGATGATTGACAAAGTGGTATGCCAGGCGCCGTTTGGCGACCCGCTGCCTTTTGTATTGGCGGATCCTCGGATCAAGCAAGAGGTCGTTCCTTATTTTATGGCACGCATCGTTGATGCTGCGGCGTTTCTTAGGGCGTATCCTTTCAACGCGGTTGTGGAAGGCGCAAACGTGGACAAATCATTCTATCTACAACTTCGAGACGGACATGCCGATTGGAATAATGGGATATTCCGAATTCAGCCAGCGCAAGGTGAAGGGAATGACGTTGTTAAACTAAGTGAGGAACAAGTATTCGGTAACGGTGCGGGGGGAGAAAAAGTGGAAGATCAGCATGTCATCTCGTGTGACATCCAGACCTTATCCGCGCTGTTGATGGGTTACAAACGAGCATCGTTGCTGCATCGCATTGGTCGTCTGCACGGTGACGCAGGTGAGATCTCCAGATTGGAACGATTCATTCCGGAGCGTACAACGTATCTGACGGATTTCTTTTAAATAAGAGAAAGGCGCGGATCCTAGATCCGTGCCTTTTCTCGAAATAATAGAAAGTATAAAATTCAAAGAGCAGGATTCCCTTCTAAGTGTGGTGATTTTGCAGACTGTGCGCCAACCGCACACTAGCGCACAAATATTGTGCGCAAGTAGATCCAGCCCGGCTATCGTCGCACGCTAGCGCACAAATATTGTGCGCAAGTAGTTCCAGCCCGGCTGCCGCCGCACGCTAGCGCACAAGTATTGTGCGCTAGCAGATGCAGCCCGGCTACCGTCGCACGCTAGCGCACAAATATTGTGCGCAAGTAGATCAGCCCGGCTGCCGCCGCACGCTAGCGCACAAATATTGTGCGCAAGTAGATCCAGCCCGGCTGCCGCCGCACGCTAGCGCACAAGTATTGTGCGCAAGCAGATCCAGCCCGGCTGCCGCCGCACGCTAGCGCACAAATATTGTGCGCAAGTAGATCCAGCCCGGCTACCGTCGCACGCTAGCGCACAAATATTGTGCGCAAGTAGTTCCAGCCCGGCTGCCGCCGCACGCTAGCGCACAAGTATTGTGCGCTAGCGGATGCTAACTGGTTTTATTAATGCGACTTGTAGCAGGCAAGTCTATTCCACTAGCTTAACATCCACAATTACTTCCAAGTCCTGTCTGCCTGATCCGCGATAGACGCCTTTGACAGGGACGATATCATTATAGTCTCGTCCATGCCCAAGCTTGATATAGCGCCAGTTTACTTCGCAATTGTTAGTTGGGTCATACCCGAACCAGCCTGAGCCGGGGATGAGACATTCCACCCACGCGTGGGAGGCTTGCGTGAAATCCGCACTGCCTCCTTGCAAATCACCGACGAAGTGGTAGCCGCTCACGTATCGGGTTGGAATGCCTTTTTCGCGGCAAATGGTAATCATGAAATGTGAGTAGTCCTGACAAACACCACGCCGCAGCTTCAACATCTCGCCTACCGTGGTCTGCACGGAGGTTGCCGAAACGTCATAAGTGAAATCGCGGTTGATGGTGGTGTAGATGGTTTGGAGTAGATCATATAAGGGGACCCCATCATCGACAATGGCATCGGAGTAAGCCTTCAACTCAGGCGTTAGCCCGGTATAGCTGGTTGGTAATAAATATTCAGCATATTCATTCTGAAAGTCATCTACGAATCTCGAAGCTTTAGCTTCATAGAGCGAAGGGACAGATACAGGATTGTTATCATTTTCGTGCGTAACGACGGTGGAGACCATCTTAATCGTGAGCTCGCGATGGAGCTTGTTGACTGTAAAGGCGTGTACCCGGTTGTGGAAATAGTCTGAATAGGTGAAGAAAGCCGATACAGGCTCGGTTGTGATCGCATGGTGATAACAGGATTGACGATTGTCCGTTAACGGAGTTAGCCGAATTTCATTGACACTGTCCTGTGCGGAATCGGTGTAGGAATAACGAGTAATGTGTGTGATCTCCAGCTTCTTCATGCGATAACCTCCTCCCGCGAGGGAAAAAAGACTTTGGACATCCGTACCCCCATCCCATTACAGGAGTCGAGCAGTGTTTGCAATGTCGCTTCTAATTTGCCTGATCTCAAATCCTCTTCGTCTATGCAGGCCAAATTCGCTTTCACTTTCCCTGCTAATTTGGCTAGTTTATGCACAGCGTTGGTGAGTTCAGGATCATCCAATTGAATGCCCTTGAACGAGCGCTCCAAAGACTGCATGGAGAAGGCAACGGATCGAGGGAATGTTTCATTTAAAAGCAGAAATTTGATGATGCTATTCAAATTGACCGTATCTGCATACTCTTTGCGATACGATTCGTATCCGCTGACGGATTTCAAAACCGCAAGCATGAGCGGATAGGAAGAAAAGTCCTCTTTGGCATATTCCGAACAAAGCGATTGAATTAAACGCAGCACATTCTCAGCTCGTTCTAGATAGCGCCCAGCTTCTACGAAATGCCATTCGTTCTGACGAGGCATGACGGAAGTCGCCGCACCTTGAAACATAGATAGCGTATCCCGGATAAAGCGATAGAACAAATGAGGCGAATCATTCGTGATATCGCGGACTTCTTTTTCTTTGAGCCATAAATAGAGTCCATTCAAAATATCCCATAGCTCGGAAGGCATCTTCTCCCGAATATTTCGCAGGTTAGCACGTGCGTGGTTCGTACAGGCGAGTAGGGAGTTAGCATTATTTTTATCTAGCGTAATGTATTGAAGGACATGTTGTTCGGTGAAGCTGCCGTACTGCTCAGTGAAAGCAGCACGGTCCCCGATTGTATCGATGAGCCGGCTCCAGGATTGCTTACTGCTGCCTTCCATGTCCTCACGAATATGATAATACACATCGATCAGCCTAGCGTGATTCTCTGTTCTTTCCGAATATCTACCGATCCAGAATAAAGCTTCCGCTGTTCGTCCCATCATCACCATATCCCTTGGCCTCCAATCGAATTGTAGATCGCGATTAGCGAACAACCCACGTATCTTTACATCCCCCGCCTTGCGAAGAATTCACAACGAGGGAACCTTCCTTCAAAGCAACACGCGTAAGTCCGCCAGGAATCACTTGAATGTCTTCACCCGCAATGACAAAAGCTCGCAAATCAATGTGCCTTGCTGCCATTTGACCATCGATCATGACAGGTGCTCTGGATAGTTGAATCGTAGGTTGCGCGATATAGCGATCGGGGTTAGCTAGGATTTTGAGCCGGAAATCAGCAATTTCGCTCTCAGAAGCCGTTGGCCCAATTAGCATGCCGTAGCCGCCAGATAGCGATGTTTCCTTCACAACCATTTCGTGCAAATGCGCCAGGACATGCGCTCGCTCATCAGGACGCGAAAGAATATATGTTGGTACATTGTTTAAAATAGGTTCTTCATTCAAGTAATATCGAATCATATCGGGCACGTAGGCATAAATGGCTTTGTCATCGGCTACACCTGTGCCTGGTGCGTTCACAATGTTGATATTGCCTGCGCGATAGGCGTTCATTATGCCAGCGACACCAAGCATCGAGTTCGGATCGAAAGCGAGTGGATCTAAGAAATCATCATCTATCCGGCGGTAGAGAACATCGATTTGGCGAAGTCCTTTGATACCGCGAATGTACACTTTGTGATCAATGACGACGAGATCATGTCCTTCAACTAGCTCTAATCCCATTTGTTGCGCGAGGAATGTGTGCTCGAAATAAGCGGAGTTATAGCAGCCTGGTGTCAAAAGTCCAATAACAGGATCTGATTTGCCAGAAGGACTCAGTTTGCGCAGTGCGGTCAGAAAAACATTTAAGCTATGCTCAATATCTTGAATGGAATGACTGAACACGAGTTCAGGGAATAAGTGCGTCATGATCGATCTGCTTTTATACAGGTAAGAGAAACCAGAAGGGGAACGGAGATTATCCTCGAGAACGAAATATTCCCCCTGCTCATCTCGAATTAAATCAATCCCAGAGGCTGYCACATACACATCATTTGGAATCGAAAGCCGCATCATCTCGGGTCGGAAGTAACAATTGGAAAGCACCATTTTTCTGGGAATAATCCCATCCTTCAGAATGGACTGCTCATGATAAATATCTTTGAGAAATAGATTGAGGGCCTTAACACGCTGTTTGAGTCCTCGTTCGAGCTTAATCCACTCTTCCTGTGGGATAATCCTTGGGATAGGATCGAAGGGGAGGGTGCGCTCTAGCGCCTCTGTCTGATCGGGACTATAGAGGGTGAAGGTTATGCCTTCTTCCATCATCCGTTTCATCGTAGCCGTTTGGCGTTTGTTTAAGTTTCCTGTCTTCATCGACATGAATTGAAGGAAGGTACTTTGATAATGAGGGCGAACCGAGTAGGCGTTCATAAACATCTCATCAAAAAAAGGACGAGGATCATAAGGGGTAGTGACCAGATTCTCAGGTTTAGACATCGCAGCTCCCTGGTTTCATCATTATGCGTTCGGAAGCTGTAAGAAGCTAACGGCCCGAAGCAGAAACCAGGCCTCCTTTCTGATCTAAGTTCTTTATTTGTTAGATATAGTAACATAGTGTATGCAACTGGTACGATGTGGTTTTTCTTATATTGTAAATTTTTCAGAAAATTATGTCAATATAGCTAACATAGAAAAATACCGACATTCCTCATGTTTTTTTTGTTAATGTTCGGATTATTCATGAAAAATTCAGTTATTTGTCTTGCTTTGCGATGAAAATCACTATAAAATTGTCGAATATAAGGAATGTTAAACAAAGTCACATTAAATGTGATAAAAGGGGTGTTGTGGTATGTTTGATTGGCTGGGGTTTAGAAAAGGTCTGCCTTTGTGGTGGTCTTACCGCCTGAATCGTCATATCAAGGAAGATGTTGAGCATATTTTCGAAGGAATTGCGCATACAAGAACGGAAATTTTACGTGGTTGGGCCCTCGCCTACTGGTCCAATTTGGATCGATTGCTTGAACAGTTAACGGAGACAGAAGCGTTGAAGGAGTCTGCACCAAAGGATGCATCAATAGTTGGAAGGTTCTTGACAGCAACAATGAAGAGTGGAACTGATTTTTCCGAAGTATTTATTTTGGATGAAAAGGCTACTGTCGTATACTCCACACACAATGCTCATGTGGGAAGATCCTATGCCGCTGGTGGCTTGCTGGGGAAAGGGTTGGAAGAAACGCGCAAAGGTGTGAAATGCTTATTTGGCCCCTTCTCGGACCCGCTTACGCTCCAAATCGGTCCAAGTACTTCGCCATTTCATGATGCGATGACGATCGCTTTCATTTCACCTATTATGGTAGGTGGTCAATGGAAAGGAGCGGTTTGTGGACGGGTGCCGAACGATGTGCTCGGAGATCTGATTCAGCGCGAGTCGGGACATGTGTATCCCGATTCTGGTGATAACTATTTATTTATGGCAAAGCCTGGGTTAAATAAACAAATCGTTCCTGGAACAGCGTTATCGCGAAGCCGATTCGAAGATTTGACCTTTACCCATGGCGATAATTTGAAAAATGGCGTTCGTACCGATTATGGGATCGTTGGCGTCAAGGAGCATACGGAACTGGAGCTTGTTTTCACGGATCCTGCGACGGGACAATTGCATCCAGGCGTAGCGGGAACAATTGCTAAGGGAAATAATCTATTCGTTGAATATCCGGGATATTCCGATTATCGTCATATTTCTGTTATTGGAAAAGGTGTGACCTTCCAGTTGCCGCATTGCCCGGACGTGTGGGGAATGATGTGTGAAGGGGATTTGGAAGAAGTCTATCGTACTCGTTCGATTGATTGGAAGATGTTCAGTCTGCAAATGCGGTTTATTGTGCTCATGCTGCTTGTTTCCGCGGGTAGCTTCTGGCTGCTAAATGGACACGTTTCGAATGGTGTCGGCGCARCAATCATGGTAGGTGTCAATCTTCTCTTCGGCGGGATTGGTGCGAGTTTAATTAGACGCCAAGGAAGTAAGCCGATTGCTAGACAGCTTGCTCAAATTAATAAATTTATCCGGATTAATGCAGAAGGTAAAGGGGATTTGACGCAGCGTCTGAAGGTTGATGAGTTCGCTGGCGATGAGACGCGGGATTTGGCCAAATGGATCAATAATATGATCGATTCCTTGGAAGGCATCATGCTGCAAGTGAAACAAGCGGCTGCTGAGGTGCAGGTGAGCCAAGAGCGGATGAATGACTCAACTGGTTCTACGGAGCAATCTACAGGACGGATGAGTACGAAAATCCATGATATGATTCGCTCGCTGCGTGGACAGCTGAAGGATATTGATGTCGCAAAGGACGTTACGCAGAATATGAGCGGAACTTTGCGCGAACTGGAACAGAAGGCTTCAGGGCAGATTGCCGTTGCGCAGGATGAGGTTGAACGTATTGGTCAGAAGATGACGGATATTTCGGCGAAAGTAGAGGAAACGAATCAAACCATCCAAACCTTCTTGCATACGACGCAAGAAATTCCGAAGCTGCTTAAAGTAATTGAAGAAATCTCCGCGCAGACGAATCTATTGTCGTTGAATGCCTCTATCGAGGCGGCACGAGTAGGTGAGCATGGCAAAGGATTTGCCGTCGTTGCTGGGGAGATCCGCAAGTTGGCGGATTTGACCAAGAAATCAACCACGGAAATCAATGAGACGATCGAGCACATTGAACGACATGCGAATGAAGCCTTCATCTCGATGGAAGAAGGGACGAAGGTCGTTCTGGAAGGGACGCAGATTGTTGCTGCGGCGTCTGAGATTCTTAGCGCGGCGAACGCTCACGATACCATGAAAACACAGGTGGTGGAGGAAGTCGTTGCTCTGATGGAGAAGATTGCAGCGGTGAGCAAAGAGAACCGTCAGATCTCGGCGGAGGTTGAGCTTACTG
This sequence comes from Paenibacillus sp. 01T442, assembly GCF_056398345.1. Taxonomy (NCBI): domain Bacteria; kingdom Bacillati; phylum Bacillota; class Bacilli; order Caryophanales; family Paenibacillaceae; genus Paenibacillus; species Paenibacillus sp. 01T442. The sequence goes on along the minus strand of NZ_JBFTPF010000016.1, from coordinate 38,598 downwards.
TGAAAGAGCTCCTGCAAGACATGCATCATGTGCGTCAAACGACGGGAGATGTAGGAGCAATAACACACTCAATGTTGCTGCTTGTGAATCAGTTTCATTTGACGGAGAGCCGCATTCGTTAAAAGGTTATTATTAGACATTCTTTCCGCATGTTAACAACCCCATGCCGCATACAATGATAATGCGGTATGGGGTTTTTCTGTTTCATACAATGAGATTACATACGTGGCAAGTTTCTAAAGGAACTTTACGTTGATGCTTACGAAGAAAGTTTTTCTTACGAAAACTCAAAGCCCATGCTTACGAAGTAAGTTTCTAAAGAAACTTTAAGGAGGATGTCGAATGAGTGACCGTTTGAGCATTCAAACGAATCGGGCAAATAATGTGAATCCTAGTGAATTTAGAATGCTAGCCCAGCGTTTGAAGGAGGAGCATGTGCAAATGCGTGAGCAGCTCTCCGACATTCGAACGCTAGCTGCAGCTTTGTACACCCTTGATGATTGCTCAATTGGGATGTGTCGTCTGATCGAACTTCAGGACGGCATTCTATCCTTGGTGGAGGAGTTGGAGCAGCATTCGGAATGGGAAGAACAAGTGTTATTCCCGAGTCTGCAAACTTATTTACATCCGACGATGGCCATCTCAGTTTCGCGGTCCATGCATGTGTTGGAGCAGGATCATGATCTGGCCAAAAGAGTCGTACAGTCATACGTCAACGGTGTCAATGCCATGAGCATGCCAGTCGACATGGACTTCGTCCATGTGATGGCCTCCGAACTATTGACGGCCTGCCTCATTCTGCTCAAACACTTCACGTTGGAGGAGGAGCTAGTCTACCCGTTAATTGATCGGATTATGGACCAGATCGATGATCAGATTAGTTAGGTAAAGTGGTGAAAGAAGTAGGGATAGTTGGAGTGGCAGGATTTGCTAGAGTGACTTGAGAGAGTGAAAAAGAGTAGCTAGTATGGGAAGAGTGGAAAAGTAGCTAGTATAGAAGTAGTGTGGTGAAAGAAGCGGGAGTAGCAAAGTAGCAGGAGTTTAAAGTAGCTTAAATGTGCCTGTAGCAAAGAGGCCCCTCCCAAGTCAATCGACTTGAGAGKGGCCTCTTCTAGTGAGGTGTTAAGATACATGGTGGGAAGCGATGCTCCCGACAGTCTCTCTTCTTTTAGGCTCTACAGGTCATTACAAGCGCCTCGCTGCCGCAATAACTGGAAAATCTACATCTAAATCAGGCCAATTGGCCTGATTTCAGAGAATAACTGTAAAAAATCCAGCTATTTTCACCCATTTGCTCGCTTTTCGCGAAAATGGTGAAATTTAACTGGAGTTTTTCCATCTAAATGGAAGAATCGGCCGAATCGAGCGAAATTAGATGTAGTTTTTCCATCTAATCGCGGCGGCCTTGGCTGCGATAGGAGGGGGAATCGATCTGCGGAGAGTGGCGAGGCACCGACATTTCTGCGAAAAGAGGTAAAATCGATCCCCAAAAGAGTCGATAGTTCGATCCGCTAAAGAAGGGGCAAGCCCCCCTCTTATGCCTCCAACGCGCTCAACGTTTTCTCTTCGCATTCCTTGGAACAGAAGCTGTCATGCTCCTCTTCACAAGCCTCGCAGCAAATATGCTTCAAGTGGCACAGATCGTTCGCACAGTTAATATAGCGATCCTCTGCAGTTCCGCAGTGGTAGCATTTGCCTACAACGATATCTTCATCTGTGCGGTTAATCGGTACGGAGATGCGCTCATCGAATACATAGCATTTTCCATCGAATAAACGACCTTGCACCTCTTCGTCTTTGCCGTAGGTGACAATTCCACCGTCCAGTTGATACACGTCGGTAAAGCCTTCGTTGATCAAGAAACCGGATAGTTTCTCACAACGAATGCCTCCCGTGCAGTAAGTGAGAATTGGTTTGTTTTTAAACTCCTGCAGATTATTGCGAATCCACTCAGGGAATTCCTTGGTCGTCTCGACCTCAGGACGAATGGCGCCGCGGAAATGCCCGATATCATACTCATAATGATTACGGCCATCGAGCACGATGACATCTTCATTTTTGAGCTTCTCATAAAATTCCTTCGGCTTCAAATGCGTTCCGGTAAGCTCATTCGGATTCACATCTTCTTCAAGACGGAAGGTGACGAGCTCTTTTTTCGGACGGACAAACAGCTTCTTGAAGGCATGCCCTTCATGCTCATCAATCTTGTAAACCATATCTTTAAACAATGGCATGAGATTCATCATCGCCATGTAGGCTTCCGTTTGCTCTACGGTCCCAGAAAGGGTGCCGTTAATGCCCTCAGGAGCAATCAGAATGCGTCCTTTTACACCGAGCTTTTTGCAATAAGCCAAATGTTCTCGCGCCAATGCTTCGTGATCAGCAACAGCGACGAATTTATAATACAACAAGATGCGGTATGGAGCGCCATGTTCAGTCATAACAATAACCACCTATACGTATAAAATGACACACTCCATCAAGATGGAGTATACGCATATAGTGACATAAATTCGTGTTTTTTTCAATCAAGCAGCAATTTTTGGATGGTTTGATAAACGAACTGCAATTCAAACTCTACATTTTGAAGCAAATGGAACACGTTAGAGAGATCTCGATCTGCTGTTTGCAGCTTCTTTTGCTCCTTCACAGAATCCTCCAACTCGCTTGCCGCGGCAAACACACGATTAGCCGAAAGGTTGCTGGAAGAACCGCGTATGCCATGAAGCAAACGAAGAGCCTCCTCAAAGTTACCTGCGTCGATGTTACCTTTTAATTGCGCCATCAGAGGGTCGGTTTGGTCTTGGAATTTACGGAGCATCTCACGATAAATGTCCGTTTTTCCGCCCATGCGTTGGAGTGCCTCCGCAATATCCAGTCCAGCAGTTCGATGAATCTCCACTTGCAGATGAAGTGCAGATTCAATAGCAGCTCTCAGCCGTTCAGGGATGATGGGCTTGGAGATCATCTCACTCATACCTGCCTCCATACAGGCCAACCGATTGTCGAGCGTTGAATCCGCGGTTAAGGCAATAATCGGAATATGTGCCCATTTCGGCTCGAGACGAATGCGTTTGGTCGTTTCGATCCCATCGAGCTCAGGCAAGTGGATATCCATGAGGATCAAATCAAACGTATGATTCTCCAAATCATGCAGGGCCTCGAATCCGTTACCAGCCAATTGAATGCGACAGTTCATCATACTTTCCAGCAGAGAGCGCGCAACGGTTTGGTTAATCTCATTATCCTCCACAATCAAAATACGGAGTGGATCCTTATTTAGTGTGTTTAAAGGGAAAAGCGCAAAGTCCTTCTCCCTATCGTTCTCCATGGTATCTGTCAAATGAGAATGAACGAATTCACTTTCAGCATGAAGCATAGCTAGCGTCCTGTACAAGAGACTTCGAGAGATCGGCTTGACCAGAACGGCATCAGGTGAAGCTTCTGTCGGAAGCTGTTCGAGTGCATCTCTTCCTGATAACGAAGTGTAAATAATCGTTCTAATCCCCTGCTGTTGGCAAGCAGCAAGCATGCTCAGCCACACATCCTCTCCATACATATCATCAGCCTCCATATCGAGCAGAAGGAAGTCGAGAGGGATGTGATCAATGACCTGGAGGGCTTCCTTCCATGAATACACACCCGCAGCATCGTTGCAGATGGACTGCAGGCTTTGGACGAGCACCCTATTAAGCGTAGGATGATCTTCTACGACGAGCATAGCGAGCGGCAAGGGAGGGAATACCTTGTTGCTAGGCATGTAGAGCGTGAAGGTGAGAAGGACCAGAAATTCACTCCCTGTCCCTTGCGTGCTTGAGACCGAGATCGAGCCGCCCATATTTTCGATAATATTTTTGGAAATAACAAGCCCAAGTCCTGTCCCTCCATATTTACGGCTCGTAACCTCGTCACCTTGGATAAAAGGTTGGAATAAATTGGCCAACTGTTTCTCATCCATGCCAATTCCCGTATCCGTGACGCTGAACCGGAGAGTAACCTCATTCTCATGCATCTGATCGACGTCAACACGAAGTGTGACGGTCCCTTGCTCCGTGAATTTAATCGCATTGCTGGAGAGATTCAGAAGTACCTGATAGAGTCGCAATGAATCGCCAATCAATCCACCAGGCACTCCCTCAGGTATATCGCAAATGAAATCCACAGGCTTATGACCGAGCAGCACAATCAGTGTTTCACACACGCGATCGATAGTTTCATCTAGCTGAAAAGGGTGATGTTCAATCACGAGCTTATCTACTTCCAGTTTAGAGAAGTCCAGAATATCGTTGATGATATGTGAAAGAGACTGGGAGGATCGCGAGATTTTGCGTATATAATCCATTTGTAGTTCGGTCATGGCGGTTCTCTCAAGCAGGTGGGAAAGTCCAACAATCCCATTCAGAGGCGTACGTATTTCGTGGCTCATGCGAGCAAGGAAAACACCTTTGGCCAAATTGGCATCATCCGCCTCCTGTTTAGCTAGGATAAGCTGTTCCTTGGCATGGACTTGCTCCGTGATATCTCGGGTGATTGCCGAGAAATACAGCTCACCATTATCAAGAGGGAAGTGAGGGACGATGACAAGCGATACGATAATGCGTCGTTGATTCTTGGTCATGACTTCCGCTTCGAATTCCCAGAAGCCATCTCGGATCGCAGTTTGGAGCCCTTTCTCAAAATTAATATCATTCAAGATTTCAACAAACTCATGAAAATGTGTTCGTTCAAAAACGGTTCCAGCTAATCCAATCCTTTGGATGCCCGCTGGATTAATATAGAAGATATAACCGTCTTGATCGAAGGTGAGAATGGCATCCCGTGCGCTCTCGACAATCGTTAACAGCCGTTCTTTCGTCTCATTACTTGCTTTAATATCACTGATATCGCGTGCAATTAAGACGTATCCTTTTAACTCACCATCTGGATGCGTGATGCAGCTAACACTCGCTTGCACATAAATTCGGGTGCCGTCTTTGTGATACCAGGTCCACTCTAAATCCTCTTTCAAATGGCGTAAGGAACGAATAACAAGTGTTGTACAGTCTGCGGGAATCGTCTCGCCTAGCTCTGCTGAATACTGTGCAGCTCTTTCATTCAGCTGTTTTTGATCTAACCAGATTAAAGGAGAGGCGATTTTATGTACATCCGCAAAAGAATACCCAAGCATCTGCGTAGCTCTGCCGTTGAGATGGTTAATCATAAAGTTAGGATCCATTACGATCATGGCGTATTGATTATGACGAATAAAAGCTTCGAACGGCTCGAAAAGCTCGCGGATATTCTCCATCATGCCATTGACAGATAAGGCGAGGGCACCTAATTCATCTTTACTTTTGAACACGATGGGCTTCGTGTGGAAATCACCAGCAGCAACTGCCTCGGTTACTTGGAGGATTTGTTTAATTCTTTTGATAATCAGATGGTTCGTTGTGAGGTAGATAAGGAAGAAAATGATTAACGCTGCCATGACAATTAATCCTACGGTCGACCATAGGAGTGGACTTGTTGGGGCTTYAATGGCAGTGATTGGCATGGAATAAGCGAGATACCAATTTAATTGAGGGATGCGTGCATAGAACCAACGTGTCTTCGTTCCAGAGAGAAAGGACTCGTCGATATAACCTTTCCCAGCTCGTAACGCTTGTTGAAAAGCGGGTCTGAGTTCAGGATATTCAGCGAGAATGTTCACCTTAAGAATGGTAGAGGGATCTGAATCATATAAGGTGAGACCCTCCCGATTCACAATCAATTGGTCTCCATTATTGGGAGGAACTAGTAAATGTTCTTGAAAARCAGGTGCAGCCTCCATAGAAACATCGATGATACTTACGACCTTATTTTGATCATCAAAGATAGGCGCCGTAATCGAGATGACATAAATGCCCTTCATTTTGCTTAGATGAGGGTCCGAAATAAAGGTTTTCCCTTGCAGGGCTTGCTGGAAGCGAAGCTCATCCGAGATGGAGAAAGTCAAACCGGAGGTAAACTGCAGGTTTCCTGCCAAATCAGCAATAGCCATGGCGTGATAGCGATTTCCATCCGTTTGCAATTCATGGGTCAGAAATTTTAGACGATCATCTTGCGTACCATTTTTCATAATGCTGACCCGGCTTATAAGCTCAACTTCTGCCAAACGAATCGACAAGAAATCATATAAGTTTCGAGCGGAATTCGAAACAGAGGTTATGGATTGCTCGTTCATTTGCTGCAGTAACTTATTTCTAGAAAGTTTGTAATTGGTAATTCCAACGACGGTAAGGGAGATGGATGTAATAAGAACAAGCCAGGAGACGAGTTTAAAACGCAAGGATGATGACATTTTTTTCCTCCAAAAGCCATGTAATTGTTAGGAAATCTCATAGTTTCATCATGATTAGAACAGAACAAATTTAATGATTTCAATTTATGATATATCCAACAGATCAATCACGTATACATACTTGTTCAAAATTGCGTCAATTAAATAGGGGGATTTACGTATGCAGATGACAGTACGGACGAAATTTATTGCGGTATTTGCGATCATCTTCTTGATGGTTGTTGGAATGAGCTATACAGCTATGAGTCGTATGGACGCGTTAAAGGACATGAATACGAATCTGGCAAACAACTGGATGATGGGGATTCAAGATATTGAGGAAGTTCATTATTTCTCTGAGCATTTACTAACACTGTACTATCAGAAGAAATTAGAGCCAGACGTGAAAAAACATGAACCTATAGACAATGGTATCCTGGCAACGATTACAGAAATCGATAATTTGTTAGGAAAATATAAGGATTCTGTGTCAAGTGAAGAAGAAGGGGCACGTTTGCAAGAGCTTACCCAGAACTGGGAGGGATTTAAAACATCCTACGTGGCTAATAAACAGCTATCAAGTGATCCAAGTAAAGTGAAGGAAGCGGCAGAGAGTCTTACAGTGATGTCAGCAGCCTTCAGTAAAGCACAGAAATCGATGGCGGAAATGGTTAGCTACAACCAAGATGGCGGTCAGCAAGGTGTAGCAGACAGCACCAAGGAATACAAGAAAAGTGTCCAAATTTCTTTTGTTGCATTGGCTGTTATGCTTGTATTTATGATTGCGACTTGTTATTTCCTCGTAAGTAACATTTCAAATCCTGTTCGAAAAGCATCACAAGCTTTGAATCGTATCTCCAAAGGTGATCTAACCGTTGAACCGATTGTTGTGAAAAATAAAGATGAAATTGGCCAGCTCATCGGGGCCGTTAACCAAATGGTGAACCATCTACGCCATTCCGTAGAGCAGATGCTGCATGCTTCGACGAGTGTGGCGGCTTCCTCTCAGCAGTTGTTTGCCAGCTCGGAGCAGAATAGCTCGGCTTCACAGCATGTTGCCGTTTCGGTGCAGGATTTCGCGAATGGAGCGGATGCGCAAGCTCAAAGCTCTATAGAGTGTGGGCGAGCCATGGAAGAAATGGCAGCGGGCATTTCCCGTATCGCCGAAACCACAGCTGATGTATCAGAACTATCTATGACGGCTACGAACATTGCGGAGCAAGGCACACATGCCATGGAACGTGTCGTGAATAAAATACAAGCCGTCAGCACCTCCGTTGACGCAGCGAATCAAGTGATTCAGGAGCTGGAGAAGCATTCCCAAAGCATTGGTCAGATTACCACGTTAATCGGGAATATTGCATCGCAAACGAACCTGCTTGCGCTGAATGCAGCCATTGAAGCTGCGCGTGCCGGCGAAAGCGGAAAGGGCTTTGCCGTAGTAGCTGGTGAGGTGCGTAAGCTATCTTCTCAAACAGATGATTCCGTTCGAGAGATCTCGGAACTTATTACGTCCATGCAGCGGGATTCCGCTCGGGCTGTTGGGGTCATGAACAATGGAAGAACAGAAGTGCAGGAAGGTCTATATGAGGTAAGCATTGCCGAGCAAGCATTCGGTCAAATCGTAACAGCTTCGCAAGAAGTAGCTAGCAAAATTCAGGAAACAGCAGCAGCGGCAGAGCAGATGGCAGCGAGCTCGGAAGAAGTAGCAGCAACCGTCGCTCAAGTTGGCTTGGTTGCCCAGCAAACCTCAGGTACAGCGCAATCCGTCGCTGCAGTTACTCAAGAACAGCTGGCATCAGCCGAAGAAATTACGGCTTCAGCCAAAAACCTTGCCGGAATTGCCACGGACTTAAATCAAGTGGTCGGCACGTTCCGACTTTCGTAAATTTAATTTTGAAAAAAAATCGTGTAGGATCAGACTTTTCCTTAAGTTAGTGCGTCTAGTTATCGTGAAGGTTAAACAAGCGACCAAAACACGATAACTCAGAAGGAGTGAATAGGAAATGAAAAAGAATCCTTGGAACATATTGAAAATGGGTGTTGTTAGTTGTGCGGTGCTCGTAGGTGTAAGTGCTTCTGTACTGCCAATTGCAAGCATTGCTTCAGCGGATACCGCAGTTGCAATTTCAGCAACCACATCATCATTACCAGTTGTCGTTAAAGAAGTGGTGCTTACATCCAAAAGTACAAACATAACGACGAATATCAAAGTACCGCAGTTGAACGGTATGTTGGATAAGAAATACCAAGACGAACTCAATGACATTATTCTCTCACATGCGAACAAAGATCTAGCGAACTGGGAAAAGGATGCTGCGGAGGCTGCAGCTGCAGCCAAAGATAAGGGATATACGTACCGTCCTTACGGGCTTACAATTGTCTACACATTGAAGTCGGATGGAACAGGAAATCCTTCAGGTGTTGTTTCCCTTACCGTTACTACGTACGGTGAAACGGGTGGCACAGGCATGCCGAGAGTGGATACGTATAATGTACTGAATGCGGCAGCAGCTCAGCGTGTAACGCTGCAGGATCTGCTAGGTGCAGGCTACAAGGCCACGATCGATGCAGGTGTTACTGCCAAAATGGAGGAGGAACCTCAATATTTCTTTAAAGATCAATTTAAAGGGATTTCCTCGGAGCAAGGCTTTTACGTAGAAAAAGGGGCAGCGGTTGTCGTGTTCCCAAAATACTCAATTGCAGCTGGTGTTGCTGGAAGTCCAGAATTCCGTTTCATCTTGCCTAAGGATGTGACCATTAAACCGAATCCTACTCCGCTGCCTGGTACTGACAAGGTGAAAGTGGATTTGGCACCCGTTGATGTTGAACAGAATGAGGATGGCGTTACACTTGTTCCTTTCCGTAAAGTAGCAGAAGGTTTGGGCTACACCGTGAAATGGAATCAAGATACGTATGCTGCTGAACTATCGAAAGGTGCGCAGTGGACGAGTGTGAGTGTGGGGAAAGATAGCTATTTCTTTGCCAAAATGGCGCCGATTGCGCTAGGAACGGCACCGGTTATTCTGAATGATACCCTTTATGTGCCTGCTAAATTCGTGTCAGACATTCTAAAGGCCGATGTGACAATTGATTCAAAAGGCATTCATATCGCACAATAATGGATAGAAAAAAATAAAAATAAGCCTTCAGTTGCCGATTCAGGTGATCTGAAGGCTTTTTTACTAACACGTTATTGTAAGCGTTTGCATATACTAGAACATCCCGCATGTAGGAGGTGTGATCGGTATGTATCTCAAAAATAGTTTGTCAGCACTCATGGGTCTTTGGTTTCTGATGACTCCTTGGGTGTTTGGATTTGGAGATGTAACCAATGCGCTTTTCACCTGTGCACTGTTCGGAAGTCTTCAATTCGTAAGTTCGATGTTAGCTTTAGGTAAAACGGGGAAGCATATGTGGCAGAACTGGGTTTGTGTCGGCTGTGGAGTCGTTTTTATCGTATTCCCAAATGTATATCACCTATCTTTCATGGCGTTTTTCTCTTTCGTAGCACTTGGGTTTATGACGATTCTGATTAATTTCGCCAATTTATACCCGGATTCACAATAGATTTCTTCAAGTACCTATTGAAATATGAATTTAATTATGTCATAATGAATTTATCGAATCGACAATATGAAATGAATCGCTCATCTGAAGATCAAGTGCCTTAGCTGTCGTTCTACAGTTAGGCTTCTTTTTTTGCTAGTTGATAAAGTCGTTATAATAATATTAAAGGTACAATATAAGGAGTGGTGAATATGAAAGCCTTCATTCTGATTGATTATACAGTGGATTTCGTAGTAGGCAAGCTGCCTTGCGGGGACCCCGCTATTGCGATAGAAGCTCGCCTGTGTGAGCTAACTAAGAGCTTTGTTACAGAGATGGACTATGTCGTGATGGCTGTTGATTTGCATGAAGAAGGGGATCCTTTCCATCCAGAGACGGCCTTGTTTCCACCCCATAATATACGTGATACGGATGGCAGGGGGCTCTACGGTTGTCTAAAAGAAGTGCATGAAGCTCACAGAGCTGCGATCTATTGGATGGACAAAACGAGATACAGCGCATTCTGCGGGACGGATCTTGAACTGCAGCTTAGAGCTAGAGGTATTCAGGAGCTTCATCTAGCTGGTGTATGTACAGATATTTGTGTCTTACATACAGCGATGGATGCGTATAATAAAGGTTTCTCCCTCGTCATTCATGAGGATGCGGTTGCCAGCTTTGATGCGGAAGGCCATGCGTGGGCATTGCGGCATTTTGAAAAGACGCTTGGGGCTAAAGTTGTTCGGGGTTGGAAAAATTAAGTAAAATGATAGTGTGTAAGATGAGAGAATGTGGGATGGGGAGGATGAAAGCGATGAATTGGCAAACCATGGATGCGATGAATAACTTAACGCTGCATACCGATAAATATCAAATTAATATGATGTACGCCCATTGGTTACAGGGAACTCATACGGAGAGAGCTGTGTTCGAGGTGTATTTCCGCAAGCTGCCTTTTGATGGGGGTTATGCGGTCTTCGCTGGGCTGGAGCGGGTGATTCATTATGTGCAAAATCTGCATTTCGGCGAGGAAGAAATCGCTTATTTGCGTGAGCAAGAGGAGAATTATAAGGAAGAGTTCCTTGATGCGCTTCGTGCTTTTACGTTTAATGGCGATATCCAAGCCGTCCTCGAGGGAACGCTTGTTTTCCCGAATGTGCCGCTTGTTCGTGTCATCGGCAGTATCTTTGAGGCACAGCTTGTTGAGACGGCGATTCTCAACTTCGTGAACTTCCAGACGCTCATCGCGACGAAAGCTTCCCGCATGAAAGGCGTTGCTCCGCACGATGTGCTGATGGAGTTCGGCACACGCCGCGCCCAGGAGGCTGACGCCGCGATCTGGGGCGCAAGAGCCGCTTATATCGCGGGGTTCCACGCGACATCGAACCTAAGAGCCGGGATGCTCTTCGGCATCCCGACCAAAGGCACGCACGCGCACGCGTGGGTGCAGGCCCACGACACGGAAGCGGAGGCCTTCCGTGCGTATGCCGAGGCCCTGCCCGAGCAGGTCACGCTGCTCGTAGACACCTACGACACGCTGCGCAGCGGCGTGCCGAATGCCATTGCGACGGCGCGGCAGCTCGCGAGGCGCGGCAAGCGCTTGAACGCCATTCGCCTCGACAGCGGCGATTTGGCGTATCTGTCACAGCAGGCGCGGCGCATGCTGGATGAGGCGGGCTTTCCGGAGGTGAAGATTGTGGCATCCAATGACTTGGATGAGCACATCATCGCCGGGCTGAAAGCCCAAGGGGCTAAGATCGACAGCTGGGGCATCGGCACCCAGCTGATTACAGCGGCCGACCAGCCCGCGCTGGGCGGGGTGTATAAGCTTGTTGCCCGTGAGAAGGACGGCACGCTCGTGCCGGTCATTAAGATCTCGGGCAACCCGGAGAAGGTGACGAATCCTGGCTTCAAGGAAGCCTATAGGATTATGAACTTGGCAACGGGCAAAGCGGAAGCTGACTATTTGGCTTTGCAAGATGAAGTGGATATTCGGGAAGGACAGCGAATTAAGCTATTCGACCCCATCCATCCGTATCTGTTCAAATATATCGACAATTATGAGGCGGTTCCGCTTTTGAAACCTATTTTCCAGGCGGGTGAGTTAGTCTATGAATTGCCTACTTTGGAAAGCATTCGTGACTACCATGCTGAGCAAATGCAGACCGTTTGGCCGCAATATTTGCGGATGCTGAATCCTGAGGTGTATCGTGTTAATTTGAGTGCTGCCTTATGGCAGTTGAAAATGGATTTGATTCATGCCCATCAAGACTAGGGAGTTTTGATTGCCAGCAAACGCAGGATTTTGGAATATCCGACTTCGGTGGTATGATTAATGGGAGCTACACGGTAAAGATGCGCTCATTCTAATCTTATTCCGATGGAGGTTATGACGAATGTCTACGAAAGCGAATCAAGCATTTACAGCAGGAGTTACGCTCAATAATGGTGTACATATGCCTTGGCTGGGTCTCGGCGTTTACAAAAGCAAGGAAGGTCAAGAGGTCATCGGAGCGGTTCAAACCGCTTTGCAATTAGGTTATAGAAGCATTGATACGGCTGCGGTTTATCGCAACGAAGAAGGTGTTGGACAAGGTCTGYGCCAAAGCGGTGTCCCGCGTGACGAGATTTTCGTAACCACGAAAGTGTGGAACGCGGATCAAGGTTACGAGTCTACGCTGCAAGCGTTTGAAGCAAGCCGTAAGCGGCTTGGTTTGGAGACGATTGATCTGTACTTGGTGCACTGGGCCGTCTCCGCAACGTACCGAGAAACGTGGAAAGCGCTGGTCCACCTTTACAAAGAAGGTCATGTTCGTGCGATTGGCGTGAGCAATTTTCAAATCTCTCATTTGGCGCATGTCATCGAAGATACCGGTGTAGTGCCTGCGGTTAATCAAGTGGAATATCATCCGGAACTGTCGCAAAAAGAACTGCTCACCTATACCCGTGAACACGGTATCCAATTGGAGGCGTGGAGCCCGCTTATGCAGGGAAGGCTGAATCAGCCTGAATTGGCGCATCTTGCCGCTAAATACGGCAAATCAGCAGCGCAAATTGTGCTGCGTTGGGATATCCAGCATGGTGTCGTAACGATTCCGAAGTCTGTGACGGAGCATCGTATTCGTGAGAATGCGGACATTTTCGATTTCGAGCTGAGCGCTGAGGATATGGCTTTGGTGGATGCTTTGAATGTCAACAAGCGTATTGGGCCGGATCCGGATCATGTGACGTTCTAGTTGTTTGTTCATAAAATGAAATGCCAAAAGAGGATAATACCGTTTATTGCGGGTTTTCCTCTTTTTTCTTGCGACTGAGTCGGTGCTAGCTAGCATACTTCCCAATGCTGACTAATGAGTTTTGGTGGAGCAAATAACGGGAAAACACGCAGGTAAATTTGCCTATATGACCTTGAATTTCCTTATAACTGTAAAAAATACAGTTAATTCTGAGCTGAAACGCTGAAAACGGTGAATAGCTGCGAAATAGATGTACTTTTTCCATCTAATCAATCAATTTGTTATAAATTCACGAAAATAGATGGATCTTTTCCAGTTAATAGGCGGGGTGACTCGTCTAGKGGTGTCGGTGGTTAGCGGTTAGTGGTTGTGGTTAGTGGTTAGCGGTTAGGGTTAGTGGTTGTGGTTTAGTGGTCAATGATAGCGGTCATCACTGCTGCCCACCAGGCTCCGACTTCGCCGACCTCCCTCTGCTCATTTCAACAAAGCTATCATCTGATACACCTCGCGGTGGTCACCGGGCAGTAAGAAATTCGCGACTTTCAGCTGAGAGGAACCATCGCCGTCAAGGAAAAGCCCATCGACCAGCTGTTTCTCCCCTACTTGCTCCTGTACAGCTGTTCGGAACTCTTCGCCGGTACAAGGGGTAGGCGCTACTACCAGATACACGTTGTTCATTCGATCATACACAATACCAGATCGCATGCGCTTCTCGTTAATGACTGGCATTTCTTCCGAAATGGCTTGCTCGGCCCAACCCAATGGATTCGTAAGCCCCATGCTTACGCCTCCCTGCGCCCAATATCGGGTGCGATCCAGCACCTGTAACTCACTTGCATTTTCGACAACTTGGACGGTAAAGGTTTGCGCCTTCTCATCCCACACAAGTGTTCCTCGCTTCCGATCTGTATTGTACCAACCTGAACCGTAGTCGCCAGGCTGCCCCTTCACAGGCTGATCATTGGTCACTGCGATGCTTAGTAAATACCCCTGCCAGAAAAACCCGCCATTAATCCCATTGTCCTGCCGATCGGTCACATTTGCTGTAATGGCTTTGAGTCCTATGTTTTCAGGAGTAGTTTGAATAACGTGCAGAAGGACACCGTTTGTTGCAGGTTTAATGCTATACTCGGCACTTGCTTGTGGAGGCAGTTGTGAGGTGGTGTGAAGGCCCCAAATTAAGGTCCATACAAAACTGATGATTACGATAAGTAGATAGATTAGTAGCTGAGCAGCATGCGCTTTAAAAAGGCGAATAAGGTACATAGATTTCTCCATCCCAGCTGTAGTAGTCTCCTTCATTTCTATTAGTCTATGAAAAGACTAGGAGAGATATGCCTATTTATCTACGAAAAAAAACGCTTACGAAGGAATCTACCATTCGTAGGCGTTTTTCCGAAACATCTATGTAACGACAAGAATTAGAAAATAGGTATGCGCGCCTTATTCCCATCTTTAGCATATAAAATGGCTTCTGAACTAAATAAATCTACACGCTCTAACGAGTTAACTAAATTCATGGTGGTGAATTTGTTATGGCGAAGTGCGTTGATCAAAGAGGGAATTAACTTATGGTCCGTGCCGACGAAATTAACGGAAATCGGCTTTTTATTAAATAAAATATTCATTCTCACTTCAACACATCTCCTTCTGATTTTGTTTGCTAAGTAGATATTAGATTATCATAACTTTCTCAATAAGTTCGTCGATTGGCGTTGTCGGAATTCCACTAGTTCTGTCAGTAGATATTTCATAGTGGTGTTGGACGGCGTATCTGTTTATTTTGTATGATAGGGGGAGTTACGGAAAATTTGGAAACGGAGGGGGCTAGCTTTATGGAGTCTTCACACATTGTTATTGAAGCGGATGGCTTAATTAAAAATTATGGGTCCTTCCAAGCTGTGCGAGGCGTTAATTTCCAGGTCTATCAAGGCGAGGTATTTGGTTTGCTTGGTCCGAATGGTGCTGGGAAAACGACAACGATGGAAATGATCGAAGGGTTGCGGAAGCCTGACGGCGGACGTGCTATTGTGGCTGGATTTGATACACAGAAGGATTTGGGTAAGGTCAAGGAAGTCATTGGTGTTCAATTGCAATCAACTTCGTTATTCGAGTTGTTGACGGTAGAGGAAATTATGAGGATGTATGCGAGCTTCTATCCGAGTTCTGTTCCGATTGGTCCGCTATTAGAAGACATGACATTGGTTGATAAAAGAAACGGTCGTGTCAAGCATCTATCCGGTGGGCAAAAGCAGCGGCTTGCGATTGGTCTTGCGCTTTTGAATGATCCCAAGGTCATCTTCTTGGATGAGCCTACGACAGGGTTAGATCCGACAGCAAGACGAACACTGTGGGAAATTATTCTCAAGCTGAAGGAGCGAGGCAAAACGATTGTGCTGTCCACGCATTATATGGAGGAAGCGCACGTGCTTTGCGATCGTATTTGTTTAATGGATCAAGGGAAAGTCGTCGCATTGGATACACCGCGTAATCTTGTGAGCAGCTTGCAATCGGATAGCGCGATCGAGTTTAGATTGCAAGATTTGGCGGAAGCGGACATGGAATCAGTTGTACAGGAACTTCGCGATATTCGTGAAGTCAAGGGCATAGACGTGCGCAAGGATGTGTTCGTCCTTTATACAGATAAACTACAGGAATCGCTTATTGATCTCGTCGAGCAAAGCGCTGGCGGCAGATGGCAATTGGCTGACTTGCAGACACGAACGGCTACGCTGGAAGATGTGTTTATTTCCATGACCGGAAGGAGCTTGAAAGCAGAATGAATGCTTATATCCAGTTGACGTTAAGCCAGCTTCGTTTTTTTGTTCGTAATCGACAAGTGTTGATATTCACCTTGTTCATGCCGCTTTTCTTCATGATTATGCTCGGTTCCTTTCTTGGCAAGGGAAATGATATCATCGTCGATGGCGTCGTCATTGATCAGGATCAAAGTACGGAATCCAGAGTCATGGTGGAGGCGCTCCAAGCGAATAGTATTTTGAAGCTAAAGCCTGCAGATGACTTAGATAAGTCGCTTGAGCAACTGAAACATGGGGATCAGAAGTTAGTCGTCGTGATTCAGAAAAATTACGGGCAAGCAGTGGGGCTGAAAGAAGCAGATAGCTCGAAGGCCAGCTTCCTTCAGGTTTATTATGATCAAACGAACCAACAGAGTGCACAGATCGGTTTGCAAACAATAGGTCAAGTGGCGGATGGCGTTTCTAAGCAAATGTCCAACTATATGCCAATTGTTAAAATTGAACCGGTTGGCGTGCAAGCTTTGCAGCTTCGCTACATCGATTTCCTTGTACCTGGTATTCTGGCCATGATGATCATGACCAACAACTTAAATGGCGTTTCGGGACAAATAGCTTCATGGCGTGAGCGAGGTGTGCTGCGACGCATGCAAAGTACACCGCTGAAGGCGTCGACGTTCATCGCCGCGCAGATTACTGCACGTCTTGTAATGAACACGGCGCAGGCCTTGATCGTACTGCTTGTCGGTGCTTTGATTTTCGGCACGCAGGTGAATGGCTCGTGGTGGCTGCTTTTGCTGTTCGTTGTCATGGGAACATTGACATTCATGTCGATCGGCTTCATTATCGCTGGTTTGGCCAAAACCCCAGAAAGCGTAGGGCCGATTTCCGGACTGATCTCGTTCCCGCTGATGTTCTTGGGCGGCGTGTTCTTCTCTATTTCTAGCATGCCGGAGTTCTTGCAGCCGATCGTGAAGTCGATCCCGATTACCCAGCTCAGCACTGCTCTTCGGCAGATTATGAATGTAGGCGCGGGCATCGGGGATCTGTGGCAGGAAGGGCTGATGCTCGCCATCTGGCTAGTCGTGTCGTTCATTGTTGCGACGTTTACGTTTAAGTGGGAGTAGGCAGAGGCGTAGGCGGAAGCGGAAGGTCTTGTCGGACTTGAAGCCTGGCGACTGCCCGGCATTKAGAAGGCTTAATAAGGGATCTATGTTGCCGAAAGGGGAACGTGGATCCCTTATTTGCTTCAAAAAGGGGGTTTTTGATGAGGTGCGGAACGACAGTTCGCTATTTCTCGCAAGAGAGGCGTTTTTAAGCCGAATCTACCTAAATAGCGTACCTACGTTCCGTTTCACCGCGAAAATACCTGTATTTATGTAAATAGCTCACTGACGTTCCTTAAAATGGTGGCTGCCACCATTGTTAAGGTATTTCAGAGCTAACTGAAAGCCMAATCTAAGAGATTGGGCTTTCTCTTTTTGTAAAATGCCGTTATGGCATTCCGCGGGCGCTTTGCTCGCAATTTATCATAAATCCACAAAGGATAAGCCATACTGTAAGAGGAACTTACCTAAGTTTAGGAGGACACGAATGAGTAAACAACATTGGCAAATCCCGGCTACAGAGGGTTTCGGTCTCCAGATCAAGAAGGGCCAAGTGATTCGGGTTACCGATGTAGAAGGAGAACAAGTTGCGGACTTTGTGGCCTATCGTGAGGATGATATCAGCGAGCGACTTGACCCTAGTGTTACTATGGACGCTTTACATGCGATGAAAGTGAAGCCCGGGGATATGATCTACTCCAATAAATATACCCCTATGCTCACTATTATGAAGGATACGGTAGGACAGCACGATTTTATCAACTCGGCCTGTCGGCCTGAAATGTATGAGCTGCTGTACAATAAGCAAGACCATACCAGCTGTTATACGAACTTAAATGAAGCATTGGCATCATTTGAGATCCCTGCTCCAGATCAGCATTATCCCTTTAATTTATTCATGAACACCATCATTCAGCCATCTGGACAAATTAGTGTTGAGAAGCCTCTATCCAAAGCTGGAGATTATATCGAGCTTCGTGCAGAAATGGATCTAGTTGTGGCTATATCTGCTTGTCCCTGCGCAGAAAGTCTCTGCAATGGATACAAATGCACACCTATTCACGTTGACATCATTTGATCTTCTAATGGATTAGTGCCTCTCATACAATAACTTGTACAAGTTATTTGCTAATCAGGGGGCGAAGTCTATGGATGCTTTTATCACTTATCTGTTTCTTGGAATTTCGCTATCGGCACCAATCGGTCCTATTAACGCCGCACAACTCGACAAGGGAGCCAGATTTGGCTTTACTGGGGCGTGGTTGATCGGATTGGGCGCGATGTGTGCCGATTTATTGTATATGCTGCTTATTTATTTTGGATTAGCCCATTTCTTGACGACCCCGTTTATGAAAACATTTCTATGGTTGTTTGGCTGTTTTGTACTTATCTACACGGGTATTGATACATTAAGAAACGTGCAGAAAACCCAGGAAGCTAACTCTCGTGACGCCCAATCCAGCGGCGTAAGCTCCTTCCGTTCTGGATTTATTATGGCACTTACCAATCCGCTGAATATCTTATTTTGGCTCGGCATTTATGGCTCCATTTTAGCCGAAAGTGTGCAGAATTATGGCCTTACCCAGGTGCTTTGGCATACCTCCGGCATCTTTGCAGGCATTCTTCTGTGGGATGTTGCTATGGCCACGCTCGCCAGCTCCTTCCACAAGTTCGGGAATCGCACGACCCTGCAAACGATTTCTGTCATAGCTGGCCTTTCTCTCATTGGCTTCGGTATGTACTTCGGTTATCAAGCTTATAAGCAGCTAACTGGTTAGACAGAGGTTTACACGTCCAGTTGTATCTCCTAACCGAGATACTCACCCATCTTTTCTCCTTCGCATAGTATGCTTCGTACTCGCGAAGGAGGCTATCATGACATGGCTGATCTATACGCCAAAGACTGGCTTAATACACATATGAACACCCTTGCCCCATGGCAGCAGGACGCTTTTCGTCAATTCGGCAATATGATTGCGGATTCAGGAAATACGTACCCTTGTATACCTGGCCGTCAAGGCTTTCTTACCAATAACCTGCGATTCGGTTTTGCTGCGGATCCGAGATCAGAGCAAGCTGCCCTCGACGCCTCGCAGCTCCTTCAGGCATATGGCAGATGCTCGCGGGAAACTGGTAAATTTGCCTCGCTGGTTATATTTTTTCATACACCAACAGACATGCTGAATAGCTTCTCAGTAGAAGACTACGAGKGGCTATTTTGGTCTGTTTTAAGCCGAATCAGCGCCAAAGATGAGGCGCCTTGGCCTGAACATATATCAAAGGATCCTTCGCACCATTCTTGGGAATTCTGCCATGATGGGCAGCCGTATTTCTCCTTTTGCGGGACACCTGCCCATGTGGTTAGGAAGAGTCGAATGTTTCCGCATTTCCTCATTGCCTTCCAACCGCGATGGGTGTTTGAAGAAATCAACGATACTACCCCTTTTGGACGTAATATGAAAAAACGCATTCGCCAAAAATTAGAGGCGTACGACGGTATCCCCGCACATCCTTCACTGAAATGGTACGGGCAAGAGGATAACCAAGAATGGAAGCAATATTTCTTACGTGATGACGAAAGCGTCCCTTCTAAATGTCCGTACACGTTTATGAAAAATAAATTAAAAGCTGTGGGCGTGCTATTTCATAAATAKGATATCGTTAAGCAGGCTCTCTTCGTTCTGATTTATGCTTCATCCACAACGTAATTAGGATAATTACCATGACGATAAGAAGGCTACTCCAAAACCCAGCTCGATCGGTTTTCTCCAAGAGTGGACCCGTAACTGCTGCCAAGATAAGAAGGATAGCGATCCAAGATTTAAGTTGCCCGCTAAGGTTTGGCCGAAGTTGTTTCAGATACGATGCGACGATAAGCAACCACGTATATAGGAGTACCAAGCCCCCAGCCGTGGTTATTTGTTCAAAGATTTGGCTTGGCATGACTAGCGCAAGGACGATAGAAACACATAACCCGATCGTATTCACACCTAGTGCATACAGTGGTAACTGCTTCTTGCCTTTCCTATTAGCCAGCCATGGCGGGGCATCGCCGCCTTCCGCTAAAGCTACCAGCATCGTTGATACGCCATATAGTGAGGCAACGAGGATAGAAAATCCTGCAATAATCAGTACGCCATTCATCATGTGCACGAGAATAGGTAATCCCATGAAGTCAAGAGCGAGAAGCAGCGGACTTTTATCAGGCGTTAAATGATCCTTGGTCATAAAAAGAAGTGCTAAACTAATAGAGAACACATAGAGCACTGTGATCGTAAGCAGCATAAGCCTCCCAGCCTTAGAGGCTTCTTTGGGATTTCGCAAATGGATGGCCATAAAACCCATGACCTCTATGCCGCTAAATGCATAAAACGCATATAAAAGCCCTTTCCATGCGCCGGTCCATCCTGAAGCAAACCAATGAGCATGAGCGCTACTACCCTGAATGGGCTGAATGATGTGGGTTCCTTTGAGGAAAGTAATCCCTGCGATTACGATGAATAGGAGTAATGCCGTGATTTTTACAATGGCGCATATATTCTCAGTTTTGTTAATGCCTTTCGAGCCAAGAATAACAACTAATAGGGCCAGGAACGAGTAAATCGCAGTCAACAACCAGAGTGGCAAATTAGGAAACCAGAATTGCGTGAAAATCCCAATTGCCGTTAAGGAACTGCCTAAAATGAGCATCTCCGAGGACCAATACAACCATCCCACGCCAAAGCCTGCCCAGCGGCCAAATGCTTCCCTAACATAATTCCGAAAAGATCCTTTTTCAGGGTTGGCAGCCGTCATCTGTGCTAAGGCTTCATAGACAAATAAGGTTGCTAACGCTGCCAAAAGAAATATAACGACAACAAAATAACCGCTCTTTTGAATGGCGATGCTAGAACCAAGGAAGAAACCAGTTCCTATTGTGCAACCAATACCGAATAAAGCTAACTGCCACCAGGATAGCTTGTTTGTGTTGTTGTTACTGTTGTTATGCCGCAATGTTGCCATCCGTGATTGACCTCCATAACCCTGGCTACAAATATGAGAAAGCCCAAGCAGCGGCCTTGGGGCCGATGCTGGGCTTCACAAGCTGCTAGCTAGTGCACAGAGGCTGCCCCTCTGTTATTCGGCGGCATTTGTGGGGCTCCGGTTGCGGGAACGAATGCGGTCAGCATGCTTTGCATATCGGAAGCTTCTAATTGTGGCACCTGGTAGTAGGCAAGTCTATTTTGATAAAGGAAGATTTCATAAGCCATTTCTATAAAATTTTGTACCTGAGAGGCTAATACGCGCCGAACAACGGGATTCGTCACTTCCACGGCGGTCATGGTTAGCAACGACGCATGTGTTTTGACCAGGCCAAGCATATGCCCGCTAATTCCTGCATCTTTCACATCAGCGAGCGACTGGTTGGGCTTTTTCGGCTGAGTTGGCTTAATGCCATAGATCGGATCCGATAACTGCCTAATCATATACGTGGACGTTTCTTGGCTTGGCTTTTGCCCGGTTGTGAAGCATTCAACGGTTAAATTGTACTGGGCAAGTGTGAACTGGTATTGACGATCCAGAATGTCCAGCAGCTCGCTATCTTGTACAAACTGTCTAAACATCATGAATTGGTCCAGTACATTGATGGTACAGGCCAGCACCTCATGTAAATCGAATAGTTCATGACCGCCGTGGTTGGTACTCGGTGTAGTTTGCGTTTGATAATTAGGTTGTATTTCCTGTTGCATAACGAAGTCTCCTTTGGTGTTTAGGTAATGTAACTTCATTAATGTTGGTCTCAGCTCGTTGGTTTATACATGGCTATAACATCTATTGGCAATTGCTCACTTATAAGGAAGCCGCCGGTGTAAAGTTGGCAACGACTAACTTGATCATGCGAGAAGTTTAATTTATATCAGAAATATGGGGTACAGGAGTATTGGATTATCGATCCAGGAAACCGTACGGTTATTTAATTTAGAATAGAGATTTAGTCTCAGAGCTCCAGAAGGCGGGGATTAATAAGAGACCTACGTTGCCGAAGGGAACGTAGGTCTCTTATTTGCTCTTAAATCGAGTTTTTTGATAAGGAAGGGAATGTAGGTTCGCTATTTCCGTATGGAATGACCTTTTTTAGACAAATTCGCGCAAATAGTGCACCCACGTTCCGTTAACATGCGAAAATGACTGATTTCATTAGAATAGCGCACTGACGTTCCGCAATATGTGGCTGCCCCGTCGCAGAGAGGTGGGTTTAAACACTTATATCAAGATTTCCGCCTAAGTTCGGCTGCACACTGCGTTTAATTAATTGGACCACTTGTTGGCCTTGTTCGGCCATTTGCTCTTTCGCCATTTTCAAAACGCTTATTCCAACTGCTTGGGATAAATTGTTTTGGGCTAATGACATTGACATAGCTGGAATGTCCATGAGGTTCCTCCTTTAGTTCTGAGTAGCTAACCATTACTATATCGGAATATTGACCTGCTATTTTTAGCGAGATACATGCACACCCAAAAGCCCAACCCCTCAGGGTTGGGCTTTCTCTCACAAAAATCTCCGATGATGCTTCTTCCCATCAAAACTAAACAACACCGGCTTATCCTCCACCAACGTGTGCATATGAATGGTTTTACCCCACAGCTTATAAATATACGGCAACGTCCGCTCGACATATTTCAAATCCAGCTCCACGCCTTCAAAAGCATGCTTCAAGTAAAGCTCCCCGTTGCGCTGATAGTCCMCATCTTCGACCACGATGTAAGGGAAACCACCATTCACTCTGGAGTAAATAAGCTGATCCCGCGTATTTTCCCATGTTTTGTCTGTGATTTTCCACTCAGGGCCTTTCTTCTCAAACACGTACAGATCTAACTCTTCAACCAGTGGTTTATTCAAATAGTTACGGATAAACGAGGTATCAGATTCATATTCGCGAACTTCGAAGATTTTTTTCCTGCCTTGCCCAGGCTGCCGCCCGAATCTGCGGATTTCTTCATCCGTCGGAGCATCCCAATGCTTTTCGATGTCTTCAAAAATTTTGACACCCAGATAATAAGGATTTAATGAATGGCGAGAGGGAACGACGACGGAGGAGTTCAGCTTGGAGTACTCGATCGTTTCTTCCTCGGTCAAATCCAGCTCACGCAGGATATGTTGATGCCAGTAGGAAGCCCAGCCTTCGTTCATGATTTTGGTTTCAAGCTGCGGCCAGAAGTAGAGCATTTCATCGCGCAGCATGGTCAGGATATCCCGTTGCCATTCCTCCATATATGGGGCATTTTCCTCTATAAAAAGAAGGAGATCCTTCTCCGGTTTCGGTGGAAAACGCTTCGTATCTTCTTTATCCAAGGAGACAATAGGCTTGTTTCGACTATCTAAGTCCCATAAATCCTCATAGCCGTAAGTGGCTTCGCCTCGTACTGATGGTGTAGCGGCTTTGTTATTTTCTTGTCGTTTGCGAGTTTGGCCATAGGTTAGTGTTAATACAGGGTCAATATGCTCTTGGATGGCCAGAACGGCATCTATGAATTGTTCAACCTCATCGATACCATGTTCAATTTCATATTGGCGGATGCGTTCAGCCGTAGCGGACATGCTCTCGACCATGTTGCGATTCGTTTTGGAGAAGCGTGCGTTATTTTTGAAAAAGTCGCAGTGAGCGAGCACGTGCGCGACGATGAGTTTATTTTGAATCAGCGAATTTCCGTCTAAAAGGAAGGCGTAGCAGGGGTCCGAATTGATGACCAATTCGTAAATTTTACTAAGTCCAAAGTCGTACTGCGTTTTCATGCGATGAAAATTTTTACCAAAGCTCCAGTGACTGTAGCGTGTCGGCATCCCATAGGCACCGAAGGTGTAGATAATTTCTGCCGGACAGATTTCGTATCGCATAGGAAAGAAGTCGAGCCCAAAGCCCTTCGCGATCTCCGTGATTTCATCAATGGCATATTCCAGCTTCTGGATTTCGGATTTACTCACTGTGCAGGCACTCCTTCCTTTTTGGTAAAAAAGGTTTTCAACGCTTTATACACTTCACCTTTTTCACGGATGACGTAATGCAAAAATTTCGGATTGTTGATATGGCGGAAAGCGGACATCAGCGTAGAGCTGCGGTTATATTGATTCACTTCCCCGTAGCCAAACATATTCGAACGCTCCATTAATTGCGTAATTAACTTCACACAGCGCTCGTTATCTGATGTTAAATTATCGCCGTCCGAGAAATGAAAGGGATAGATATTGAACTGAGAAGGGGGGTACCTTTTATCAATAATATCAATAGCTGTTTGATAAGCCGAGGAACAGATCGTGCCCCCGCTCTCTCCTTTCGTGAAAAACTCTTCCTCTGTCACCTCTTTAGCCTCGGTATGATGCGCGATGAACACAATCTCAACGTTCTCGTATTTCGTGCGCAAGAAGCGGGTCATCCAGAAAAAGAAGCTGCGGGCTATGTACTTCTCGAAGGAGCCCATGGACCCAGAGGTATCCATCATGGCAATAATAAGCGCATTGGAGTGCGGTTTTTCGATTTCTTCCCAAGTTTTGAAACGCAAATCGTCTGGTGAAATATGGTGGATACCCGGCGAGCTGCCTCGCGAATTGCGGCGCATATTTTCGAGGATCGTCCGCTTCTTATCAATGTTGGACATGATCCCTTTTTTACGGATATCGTTGAAAATAACTTCGGTGGACGTCATGTTCCGCTTCTCTTTTTGCTGCAAATTCGGCAGCTCCAGTTCGGAGAAAAGCATCGCTTGCAGCTCTTCCATACTCACTTCGGCTTCGTAATAATCCTCGCCAGCTTGATCGCCARCACCTTCGCCTTTGCCTGGACCTTGGGCAGGCTGCGGGTCTGTTCCAAGTACATCGCCAACCTGTGAATCACCATCGCCTTGACCGACATGCTTGCCTTTGTTGAAGTTGTAGCGGAAGCGGTATTCGTCCAAACTTTTTATCGGTACCTTCACGACTTGTTTTCCATTGGACATGACGATGCTTTCGTCTGTAACGAGATCAGGAAGGTTCTGTTTAATTGCATCTTTGACCTTCTCTTGATGCCTGGTTTGATCTTGGTATCCTTTGCGGTGGAGTGACCAATCCTCTTTGGAAACGATAAATAAGGGTTCTGTCATGGGGACACCTCCTTGGCGTTTATGATAAGCAGAACGCTAATCAGACATAGGGGAATAAAGCTTGTTATTAAATATATTCAAGTATATGGGGGATATGTGGTGGTGGGCGGATTTTCTATTCAGCTTCGACTTTTCATTTGACTGTGTTAAAATAAGGGAAATATTGTAGAGAGCGAGGAACTTCTCATGAAAATGCCGGAACAGGATCATCGCTATAGATTTCAAGATCTACTTGAATGGGAAGGCAGATGGGAGTTAATTAATGGAGTTCCTTTTAACATGACACCTGCTCCTTCTACGACACATCAACGGATTCTAAGAAGTATATTTCTTGAACTCCATTCATTTCTCCAAGGTTCATTATGTGAGGTTTTTATCGCTCCGTTTGCTGTGAGATTAAGTGAGACTGAAGAATACGACAATCCGGATACAGTCTGTCAGCCAGATCTATCTGTCATTTGTAATCCATCCCAAATCGATGATAAGGGAGGCAAAGGCGCCCCTGAGCTCATTGTTGAAATATTATCTCCATCTACTGCGATTAAAGATAGAAACCAAAAATTTAAAACATATGAGAAGTTTGGTGTTTTGGAATATTGGATTGTTGACCCTGCGCATCAAACTGTTGAGGTGTATGGATTAGAAGAGGGTTCGTTTCAAAAGCGAGAAGTTTTTGGAAGAGAGGACAAGTTGTGTTCATTTGCTTTTTCAGAGTGTGTTTTTGAATTGGAAAGGATATTCCGATTGTAATTTTTGACGTTTTAAATGGCTGAAGGATCTGGGTTTCAAAGTGGAAATTAGTTTCTAAAATGTAATGGATGGGAGCAATAGAATTAATGTATCAGTTGAATACGAAATTAGAGCAGTGGCAAACTCTGTATGATGCGGCAGCAGCATTTAAAAAAGCTGAATGTTGGAGTTATTTTACAAATGCTCATATTTTTGGTGTAGAGAATCCGGTGAATGGGGAGATCGGTTATTGCTGCATTATGGGCAACGGAGGCGAGCTATACGGTCTGGCTGTATATTTAGGAACAGAAGGCCTTGAGACTCTTTTTAAAATGATGGATGGAGAAACGGACATAGATCTGATGTACTCACAGTATTGCTTGATGCTTTCTTTCGACAGTAGGACTGAGTTGTATCCAGACGAGCTGAAACAAATAAAAGAGCTTGGTCTGAAATTTCGAGGAGCAAATGCTTGGCCAACGTTTCGATTTTATGAGCCAGGATTTGTTCCATGGCCAATTCAAAATGAAGAACAAGTGCAATTTCTAAGTTTGGCATTGCAACAAGCGATTGAAGTCGTCCAAGTCTACAAATCCAACCCAGATGCCATTATTCGAGAAGAGGACGATACTTTCCTTACAAGAGTTTCTAAACGAGATCGGAAGAATCTAGTTTGGTCGGATCAATGGATCAAACCAAAGCCTTTAAATAAAGCAAATGATTACGTGGTAACGCCGCTAGATGAACTTCGTCTGGCCAAGGCAAAAAGATCGCTTAAAGGGATTGCAGGGATATGGGAAATCGATTGTTTCTTTGCACCTATGCCTATTGATGAAGGGGATAGGCCCTTCTACCCGATGATGGGCCTGATCGTTGATCAAGAGTCCGAACAAATCTTGCAATACGGGTTAACTGAAAAATTTGGAATACCCGATAAAATAGCAGGGCTATTGCTAGAGCTGATTGAAAAAGCTCAAGTCATTCCCAAAGAAATAGGGGTATGTAATGAAGAGACTTTTCATTACATAAGGCAAATTCTAAAGGCATTTGAAATTAAAGCGTACTTAACAAATGTACTTCCGGCATTGGAGGAAGCGAAAGAAGGAATGTTAGATTACTTTCGTAGTGGAAGAAGATAAATAAAGCGCGTAATAATGAAGAGTAAATAAAAAGTCTGTCTAATCTCCCGCGGCTACGCATGGGAGATCAGGCAGACTTTTTCATTTATTCCACCTACAATTTACCCTCTAACTTCAACTATATTAAAAAAACAGTCGTTCAATCAACCAAAACCCGCCTAGCGCTGTGATCGCATAGGAGCCGACATGAATTGTAGGCCGGAAGAATGATTTTTTCTGTATGAAGATCAGAATAGGAAGCAGAACAAGGACAAGGCATAGTTGGATGAATTCAATCCCCAGATTAAAGCTAATAAGATCTACAGCTAAATGGCTTTTGGGCAGGCCCATTTCACGCAATATTTCGGAGAAGCCAATTCCATGAATAAGCCCGAATAAGAAAGTTACGATCCAGCGGTTACGCATTTCTTTTCGGAAAATATTTTCCAATGCAACATAACAAATACTTAAGGCAATCACAGACTCAACGATGCGTGATGGAAGACTGATATAACCAAGCACAGCGAGCGTCAGCGTAATACTGTGTGCGAGGGTGAAAGCCGTAATAATCGAAACATATTGCTTAAAGCTTTGTTTACGAAGCAGTAGAGCAAACAGAAATAACAAATGATCGTAACCCGTTAATATATGATGGATACCCAGCTTGAAGAAGGAGAACCAGCTTGAGGAAGCCGAAGTTGCAGACTTCTCATGCATTGTATTCGTCGGTTGGGCACTAGATGGCGCGGAACTCCCGTTGGTATCTTTTGGCTGGTTTTGCTGATTGTGTAGAAGTGTTTGATCCATCTGTGTAGGGTTAACTTGTGTTGAATTAGAGAGTTGCTGTTGCTGTTGTTGTTCAGTTAGGAGTAAGGTCCATGTGCGATTCTTACCTTGAAGGACAGTTTCGCTGACTTGATCTCCATGTCGTGAAGTGATCAGATTTACATAGGCTGATGCAGCAGGGTTTGCATACAGTCCGTCGAGAATTGTAATCGATTGTCCTGCTGTAAATGCGGGATAGATTAAATCCCAAGTAAGAACTTCCTTGTCCCCTTTCTTGCCAAGCTTTAAATCGGTTAGTTCCGCCGCTTGTTCTCTTCCATTCATTTCGAGAACAAGACTGTCGTCAATCCATTCCTCTAATCGATGTTTGTTCTTCTCCAGTTCATCTGCATCCAAAATACCATTTTTATTGGCATCAACATCCATACTCTCAATAACCGAAATTACATCAAGTGAAAAGGAAAAGTCTGTTTTATCTTGTTCAAAAGAAATCGTCGTATAGCTCGCACTGAGTGCATGAGCCGAGGCTTTAAGACTATACGTGTATAACAAGAATGTAACTAAACATGTAACGACCGCTGTGATTCGGATAGCCCGCATGAATCTGAAATTATTTTTTTGAGCCAACAAAGAAGTTCCCCCTCGAAGTTATACATGTGAAGCATGACCAATTAACCTACGTTTAAATAATAAACGACAATCTTCTTCGCAGTATTAAGCTTGTGTAAGCTTTAAGTAAATACATTTACAAATAAATAACCTCCGGTTAATAAAGCCCGAATGAAAAACATGTAAGCTTATCAAAGTACGCCCAATTCAACGAGAAAGGAACAACATGCGAGGGATCTGATGAAATCAAAGGGTAATCTGAAGGGGAAAGAAGATTGTAAGAGTAATTTGAAAGTTCGTGAACGCTATGTATAGAGTAACGAGGAGGAAATTATTAATGATTGCTTTGTTTAACACGTATAAGAAATGGACAAGCACTGGGTTAGCTATTCTTTTGCTTATGGGTTCATTGCTTCCTGTGAGTGGGTTGCAACTACCGAAGGCGAGTGCTGCTGCCAATCATGTTGTAATAAGCCAGATTTATGGTGGGGGAGGTAATGGTGGGGCAACTTATACAAATGACTTTATTGAGCTTTATAATCCAACAGATGCAGAAGTTGATTTGACTGGATACTCAGTTCAATATGCCTCTGCAGCGAGCGCTTTTTCAACTTATATTACTTCACTTACAGGCAAAACGATAAAGGCTCATGGCTTCCTATTGGTACAAGAAGCAAGTAATGCTGCAGTTGGCACTGCCCTTCCAACACCTGATGTTACGGGGAACATTGCCATGGCTGTCGGTGCAGGAAAAGTAGCATTAGCTAGTAAAACGACATTAATATCTGGAAAAACTGACCCTGCGGTTCTTGATTTTGTAGGGTATGGTCCAACTGCGAGCGAATCAGAAGGATCACCTACTTCGATATTAGTAAGCACTACAAGTGCGCAACGTAAAGCCGAAGATGGCAGCAATTCAGCTGCTGAGAAAGGCGCTGGTTGGGATACCGATAATAACAATACGGACTTCGTGGTGGGTCCGATAATTACACCTAGAAATTCTGCCACTCCAGCAGTTGTCGTTACGAAAAGTTCACAACCCATTCCACAAAACATTCAGTTTACAAATCAAGGTACGCTCGGGACTGTAGTTGGTTACACAGCTTCAGTTACGGCTTCTACTTATGTATCCTTATATGTAAGCAATCCGGATACCGCAAGCGTAGCAGTCACGAATGCAGTGTATGCAGATGGTAATGGTGAATTTAATTTAACATTTGATAATACAGCAAACAAAACGCAAGTCTATATGACAACCAAAGAAACAGGTAAAACAGAAAGCAGCGCAGTTATGATTAATTTGGCTGCGGAAAGCGCTGGATTAAACGCTAGCAAACTGAGTTATTTTGTTGATCCAAACACGCATGTTGGTAAAGTTACTGGTTCTGGGGGTACGCCTGGTGCAGCGGCAGCGAACTCAAAGGTTTATGTGTATAACCTTGCTGCAGCAGGCAATCGCTTTACAACAACTACGGATGGCAAAGACTATGTTGTTTCAGCTGCGGACGGCTCGTTCACATTTACATTTAATGCTGGAACCGACGACGTCTATGTCTCACAGTTAACATCTGGTGCAAATGGTATTAGCTTGGAAAGTTCTGTCACGAAGATTACGAAAGCTGATACTACGGTAGTTACGCCGATTAGCAGTTTGCGGACGAATGACAGCAATGGAAAGTCTGATAAAATAAATCAGATTTTTACCATACAAGGTGTTGTTATTGGCAATAACGAGGTAACAGCAGCTAACACTTTTTATATGCAAGACGATACGGGAGGCATAGCTGTATTCGGAGCTCTTCCTAGTGGTGTGACCGTTTCTCAAGGTGATGTAGTTGAGGTTACAGGCGCTGTTCAATTCTATAACGGTTTGACAGAAATTACGCCTACTTCAGTAGTTAAGAAGGGAACGGGTACCCTKCCGCTTCCTAAAAATGCTACAATTGTTGATTTAATCGATAATACGAAAGCTGAGCCGCTGGAAGGATCTCTAGTTAAATTTACAGGTAAAGTTACTGACATTCCTGCTATTTCGGGTAATGGATATAACATAACTGTAGCAGATGCAGCAGGTAAAACCATTACCCTTAGGGTAACGACTGCAAGTGGCATCAACACGACAACAAACATACAAAAGGATTCTACGTATACATTTACGGGAATCTTCAGTCAGTATGACTCCAGTTCCCCCTACAATAGTGGATACCAGGTATTCCCAAGATCGGTAGCGGATGTGACGGAGATTAAAGAACTTACGCTTTCTCACCAGCCAACAACCCAAGCCTATATCAATACGGATATCAAATTCATTGCAACGGCCAAGAATGCAAATTCCGTTGTAATCTATTACCGAGCAACTGGTGGTACTACGTATTCAGCTTTACCTATGACTTCATCAGATCAAAGTTCCTATAGCGTAACTTTACCGGCAGCATTGGTCCCTGCTGGAAGTACTTTTGACTACTACATTGAAGCTAAAGACGCAACAACTACGAAACAGTCAGGTTCACCGACAACGCCTAATGTGGTTTCGGTAGTAGCGGATACGTTTGCGCCGCAATTTATGGATGAAACACCGATTCAAGGTACGAAGACTGAGGATAGACAGCCATTAATCTCTGTTCAATATGTTGAACCAAGCGGTCTTGATTTAACTACGTTAGCTGTAACCCTGGATGGGCAACCTGTACAAGCAATAACTACAGCCGAGCAAATTCAGCTGCAAATCAATTCAGATTTGGCTATCGCTGATCATACCGTAATCGTAAATGTGAAGGATACGAAAGGGAATGCTGGTACTTATACATGGTCTTTCTCAGTAGTTCCCGTGTTTACCGGAGGAAATCACTATCGGGGTACAACACATAATCATACCGATATCTCTCACGATGCTTCAGGTACACCAGAACAAGCTTTACTAGCAGCTAAAGCGCATAATTATGATTACTTCGCTTTTTCCGATCATTCACATGACATTGATGCAGCTCTAGTAGGTCAAGATACCGTAGACCACAAAGGCTCACCTGAACGTACGGGTGGAGCGGATTGGCAGTTAACGAAGAATTTGGCGACACAATATACGCAAAATAATAATTTTGTTGTGTTCCCTGCTTTTGAAATGACCTCAACAACTTGGGGACATTCGAATGTTTTTGGAACAGAAAACTTTATTGATCGGAAGATGAATGGAGGTCAATACCAAGATTTAAGTAAATATTATGCATGGGTGCTGACTTACGATGATGTGGTTGCACAATTCAATCACCCGGATATGTCGGCTAATGCTTTTAACAATTTCATGCCTTACGATCGCAATGTGGATAAATTGTTTACCATGTTGGAGGTAGGCAATGGTTCAGGTCATTATGCTTATGCGAATGCGGAAGGGAAGTTCTTTAGCGCATTGGATCTCGGATGGCATGTCGCACCGACCTATGGTGAGGATAATCATGACGGTACTTGGGGTCAAACGAACGCTAGAACCGTAATCGTAGCTAATGATCTATCTCAAGAGTCATTGCTGCAATCCATGCGTAACATGCGCGTATACATGAGTGAAGATCCGAATTTTAGCTTGGATTTCCTTGCTAATGGCAGTTACATGGGTGCAACAGTCAAGGGAAGCACCTTAAACTTCTCCGTTTCCGGTAAGGATCCTGTTAAAGAAGTGAAGACGATGCCAGAATATAATTACCTTAGCAGTTCCTATAAGTCGGATGATCGCGTTGCCAAAGTAGAGTTGATTACGAATGGTAACAAAGTGGTACAATCCATTTCGCCGATGTCGGCTGATTTTACTTGGAATCCAACTGTAGATATCACTGGCGGCCAACAATGGTTTGTGGTAAAAGTAACGCAAATGGATGGCGAACGTATTTACTCAGCTCCAATCTGGTCTCAAGTTGTCACAACGGATGTGAAGATTAGCGGGATCAATGTGGTAGGCGACAGTATAGTTGGTGGAAGCCCGGCTACATTGGAAGCAGGTCTCACTAACTTAGGATCGCAAGATTTAACCAACTTGAATGTCCATTTTTACTATGACGCGGTAGATGCTGCGCACTTGATAGGTAATACTTCAGTTGCTTTGATATCATCTAAAGGAACGGCAACGGCTAGGGTGACATGGGCTGCTCCAATGGAGGGTGATCATACATTAATTGCTGTTCTTGATGCGCCTCCAGGTGATTCGCCGGCCGATAATCAATTCGTCCAAGCTGTGAAGATTAAGCCTTCGCTAGGTATTAAAGTAATGATTGATGCTTCTCACAAAAATGAGAATACAACACTTGATGCTGGTACTTACAAGGATAATATGAAAAGCTTCACAAAACAGCTGCAGCAGGAAGGTTATACGGTCGTTGAGAATACGACTGCAATTACTTCTTCATCACTAAGTGATGTGAAAGTACTGATGTTTACTCACCCAAGCGTTGCGTTAACTGCCGATGAAAGTGCAGCGATAGCCGCATTTGTGCAAGCAGGTGGATCTCTCTTACTAACAGAGAAAAGCAATAATAGTGCTAATCCTGCCATTAGCAACAACTTGCTCCAACAGATTGGATCGACCATCCAAGTAAGTAATGATGGCATTTTTGATACTAGTCTAGATGGGAATTTTTGGACACCACCTATTGGCACTAATACATTTACAGTGCGTCTACATCCTGGAATCGTTAAAAATTATATAACGGATCGGGCACTGACAGTAGAGTATTACAGTGGGGCAAGTCTTGAGAAAGTCGGTCATAGCGCACTCATAGACACCGATAAAGTGACTGTGTTAGTTAAAGGGAATGAAACAACGTTCCAGAATAACATCGGCAGTGGTGGATATTCCTACGATACAACGGATGATGGAAGCGGCGGTTCAGCTATTCCGGCTATTGCTTCTGAACAGGTTGGAAACGGCAGAATTATCGTCTCTGGGATGAATACTTTTAATGACAAGCAAATGGACGAATCMTATAATCCTAAAGGCAATAATGAACTGGGCTTAAATGCGATTAATTGGTTAGCTCATCGAGATACACAAGTAGATACCATTGCGAATGCTCGTACGAAAGCGGATGGAACCTCAGTAATTATTGAAGGTACTGTAGTTACAGGCTCGAACGTATTCTTCGATGCCTTCTATGTACAGGATGCGACTGGCGGGATAATGGCCTTTAAGGAACTGCCGGAGAACACTTTGGTTGAAGGGGATACCGTACGAATTTATGGGCAAATGAAAACTTTTGAAAATAATAAAGAATTGGACTTCGGTGCATTCAAATTAGATGTTATTAAAACAGGGCACGCGAATCCGATTGCGCCTCAGATGTTAACAACGGGTCAGGCTACCTTAGAACAAAATCAAGGACTGCTAGTGAAGGTTAGAGGAAGAGTGGTTTCCAAATTTGATGATAATTCTTATGTAATTAATGATGGAACTGGACCTGTTCTTGTGTTTACGGACGGCTATATTGTGAATCAAAGCGGGGCAGTTCCGAGTCTTGTTGTCGGTGATGCACTTGAAGCTGTAGGATTAGCAAGTAAAAATACAGAAGGTACTCGAATTCGCGTTCGGAATACGCAAGAATTATCGAAGATAAAAACAGAAACCGCTGTTTCTGGTACAACAATCGCTGTTACTAATGAACCTTTGACCATTAACGTTGGCTCAGGTATAACAGACGTCAAAATTTCAGTTCCCACTACGACAGATGGAACGACTAGAACGGCTACGCTCCCATTCTTAGAAGTTAATACAGTGAGTACATCATTGGGTGGGAATGTAAGTGTTGCTATTCCTGATGGCATTATAATTACAGCTCCAGATAACTGGGATGGGAAAATTAGACTTCCAGAAGTCCAAAGCAATAGCAGTGTATCTGTTAGCCATGCAAATGTGAACTCTGTTATTGAAGTCGGAGCACCAGGTGTAACGCTAACCTTTAATAAAGCAGTACGCCTTGTTGTTCCAGGTCAAGCAGGTAAATCAGCTGGTTATGTAAGAGATGGTGTGTTTCATGAAATAACCACTACACTTACTGCCGATAATCAGCCAACTGCTGATTTACTGCCAGATGGTGGCGAAGCTAAAATGAATGTTGGCAGCGACCTTGTTATTTGGACTAAACATTTCACACAATTTGTTAGTTACACTTCGGTAGATACAACGACTCCTACTGGGGGTGGCGGTGGAGCAGAACTTTCACCGAATACAGGTATCATTTATGCAACGAATGGCGGTACAGTAACCCTAAACGGGGCTAAAATTGCTGTTCCGACTGGTTCTGTTAATGGCAACGTTAGTAACTTCAAGGTAACTGTGAATAAAGTAGCGGATACGTCCAGCCTACCAATGGACTCGTCGTTGAAGCTGATTAGMGATGTCTTCGATATTACGAAAGATTTCACTGGTGAGTTCAGCAAATCGGTACAAATTACGTTGCCTTTTGATAAAAACAAAGTTGACATGAGTCAATCCTTAGTTAGTATTTATTGGTTAAATGAAGAAACAAAAAAATGGATTCAGTTAGAGAATCCGCAGTTAGATAGCAGTGGAGCTACGGTAACTGGTTCTGTGAATCATTTTACGAAGTTCGCGGTCCTAGCTTCTGCTAAACCAAGTACCCCTATTGCACTTTCTGACACGATGGGTCACTGGGCGGAAAAAAGCATTCTAGAGTTGGTTCAGAAGGGATCTATTCATGGATATCCAGATGGAACGTTTAAACCTGATACTAACATTACTAGAGCTGAATTCGTTTCGATCATTGTAAAAGCTTTTAATCTCAAAGAACAAGTGGGTAAGATATTTGCGGATACAAGTAATCATTGGGCGAAAACCGCAATAGCTACTGCCGCATCACAGGATATTATTAATGGTTATAGCGATACGGCTTTTGGTCCTGATGATACGATTAGCCGTGAGCAGATGGCCGCAATCATCGTTCGTGCCGCTMAAATTAGTTTGGTGGCAGAAGTATCTACCTTTACGGATCGTTCAGAGATTTCTGATTGGGCAAAAGAAGCGATTTCTGCTGCTAATGCGAAGGGATTAATGAATGGTTACGAGGATGGTACATTAAGACCAAAAGGGAAGGCAACTCGAGCTGAGGCAGCAACGATCATCTTGAGGGCGTTAGCTTTAAAGAAGTGATGTAATATCTATAAATCTGCCTGATCTCCCGCAGCCATGCATCGGAGATCAGGCGGATTTTTTCTTATTTCTGGAATCATCTTAAGACTAATGGTCTGAACGATCACAATCGGTTATGATGTAAGGTGGATATATTCTCTAATAGGAGCACAAATTCATGAACCCCAACGTTCGGATACGTTCATATCTACAAACTTTAAAGAAAACCAAAGTTGCTCTTCACGAACTAGAAGCTTTATTTCAAGGTCTGCCTTGTACCTATGAACAATTCGCTCAGTCGGTACTCGAGCTTGAATCGGATGAGATCTTACGGATGGTTCAGAAACAAGGGAGAACAATTAAACGACCAGCCCTTGCTTATCAATATAGTTTGCAGAAAAATCGGTTAAAAGTAGATACACACAAGGATATTCATCAGGCCAGACTGCTTTTGCATCCTGATATTCAACTGGATGCCTACTATTCGTTAGGAGCGGAAAATTGGGAGCAAGACAGGCACTATATTGAACGGGTCGATGCCTATTTGAAAAGAGAGAAGCTTCCAACCACCCCAGTACCAGCGCCAGAACGAAGCTTTGAGCTAGTCGCGGATGAGAAGTGGATAACAGAGAAGCAGGGGAAAGAGCTGCTGACTCGAATCGGTTTGTGGGACAAGCTTCTTATTATTCATGTAGAGGACCCCTTGATGTTTGCTGTGAATCCATATAATTTAACGGGTGTGATTCATAGGCATCTAATCGTTGAAAATAAAACAACGTATCAAGCGCTACTGCAGGCAATGCCTGATGTTCCGTTTACTACGCTAATTTTTGGCGGCGGATATCGTATAACGAGAAGCATTGAACTGCTGCCGATGCAGCTTCCGCTCAAGGATGCTGCGCATGAATTCTACTATTTTGGCGATATTGATAGAGAAGGCATCCATATTTGGCATCTATTTAATAAAAAGGTGCTTAAATATTTTGGTAAACCGGCTTTTCTTGCCCTCCCCTTTTACAGAGAATGTTTGAGCCGAGAGTTTGCTTATGGTAAAGAGAACCAACGGGGTAATGAGGAGGCACTGCAAGATTTTCTGTTTCATTTTACGGTGGAGGAACAAGAAACGATTAACCATTCTCTAGCAACGGGCGGCTATTTTCCCCAAGAAATATTACCTACACAAGAGCTTTGCAAGATTTGGAGGCACACAGCATGGACTACGTAGAAATTGGTCAGGTGATTTCCGGATTTCGGGAACGAATGACCAAGCTGGCACTTTTTGATCCGCTCTATGAGCTTCAGAGAAAGCGGCAAACAGATCGACAAAACAAACCAATCGATTTTATGGAACTTGGGCTGCTCTCGCTGCTTTATTTTTTTGAGCAGAAGTTGATGCGAAATAACAAGGCGGGTGTCAGAGACTTAGCCGAGTTTCTTTTGAAAGTGACGGGGCCCTTCATTGATCTAGACGATGCCGGATTTGAGGATCTGGCTAGGCAGATCACGCAAGTGTTTCGCCCGACGACAGGGAAGAAACGGGATTTTACGTTTATGAACTGGGAATCTGGGGTGCAGGAGCATATTTACATATCGATTCTGAAAGCGAATGCCTTCGATTTAAAAACGAATACGCAGTACTACACGCTCGACGAGGATGGGTTGGAGCTTATTTTTGCGACCAAAGAATTTTATACGGAATTCCAATTATCGATTCATCAACTGGTACTTCGTAAGCAACTTGAGAAGGGCGAATTCGAAGGCGCTCTGCGGCAAATCAATGAAATGCGGATCGACGTGGAAGCTTTGCAGGAGCGGATGGTCAAGCTGGAGCATGAGTTGAAAAGAAATATTGTGTCGGAGGAAACATTCGGACGATATAAAGGTCTGCTGGAAGATATTTATTTGCGCTTGCAAATGGAGAATGAGGAGTTTGAAGAATTACGACAATTCGTGAAAGAGACCAAGGATCGCGTTCAGGCTCAGACCGTTAGACAGGCGGATCAACGACCTTATGAGTTAATTTTACGGATATCCAATGAGCTTGAGAAGGTGCATGGCGAGCATTCTGTTCTTTTTCACCAGAGTATGGTGCTCAAATCACATGCTTTGGGCGCAGCACAAGAATCCTTATATTATACGGGACTGGACTCCTTTAATTTTGATCAGGATATTGCTTCGCTTATTTTTAGTACGCCGCTGCCATTGGAAACAATGAAGGGTGTGATAGCGCCGTTCTTACCGATTCAAGAGACGAAGATGTGGTCGCTTCTGACGGTGTGGTCTGAGCAAAATTTGCTGGAAGACAGCAGCGGACAGGAGCGGGATGACACGTTTCTAGTAATTGGTGGAGACAGTGATGAATATCGATACCAGACGATGCAGAAAAAGGTATATAAGATTCTGATGGAACAGCTCCTGCAAATGATGGAGGAGCAGGGACACGTCGAATTGAACTCTTTTATCCAACAGTACGAAGTGCGTGAACATGCGAAATTGCTTGGCGAGAGAGCTTTTTACGATTTTTGGATTTATTTGCATCAAAGAAGCCCCCTTCGGGCGGTGGAAGATGAGCAGCAGCAGAATGAGGAGCAGGCGACGTTGCTGGAAGATATGTATGCGCTTCTGGGAAGCCGCTGTTTGGTCGTTATTG
The DNA here is from genome assembly GCF_056398345.1 of Paenibacillus sp. 01T442. Taxonomy (NCBI): domain Bacteria; kingdom Bacillati; phylum Bacillota; class Bacilli; order Caryophanales; family Paenibacillaceae; genus Paenibacillus; species Paenibacillus sp. 01T442. Next base: position 517 of record NZ_JBFTPF010000016.1, on the reverse strand, counting down.
AACAACAGGACATCATTAAAGTGAATGATAGGTTCAGCATACAGAATATGTTGATTTCATGGGGAGAACAGGATGACAATCGGACTTGAGAATGGAACAGTGATGAAAGCATTTCGAATTTATACCTTGCTCGCTCGTGATAACGAGGTGGGGAAAGAGTGGCTTCAAGCCTACATGGCGGACGACGTGGTTCGCGGACTTGTGGATCAATTTGCGCGAGAAGTTGATTGCGTAACGATCATTGCTGGCGAACAGTTGTATATGATTCCAGAGACAAGGCTATCGCCTTTTMATATGAATAATGAAGTAATTAAACGCACGTATCTGCGGGCGAACGCTGTGAATGCGGATCTTTATCTGATGTATGTCAGTATTATTGTGCTCATTGGCGCCTTCTATGACAGCTATCAAACGATGGAGCCCACGAGAAGTTTTATCGGGATTGAAGAGTGGACAGCGCTTGTGAATGAGCGAATAGCGTTATTGAAAACACATCCGGAAGCGGAATTAATAGAGG